>CADEEK010000018.1 GCA_902826325.1 uncultured Sphingomonadales bacterium | reverse complement strand
TTCGTTCATTGGCGTCCTTCAACTGTTTTCCGGAACGGCACCGGCCCACGCCCCCACCCGGCCACCCATTCCAGAATATCCTGCCGATGGATGGCCGGGTGGGGGCGTGGGCCGGTGCCGTCCATTGCAACGCAAGTTAGCCGAGCGGCCAGCTTGACGCCAGACTCCGCAGGGCCGATGATTCCGCGCGAACGGGTTTTCGAACAGATCAGGGGCGGGAAATGGCAAGCCGGGTGCAGCCGATGCTGTGGCGCGACACGATGAAAGCGGGCGCAAGGCGCAGCGGCGCGCTGGTCGGCGCGATCGCGCTGTTCGTCTTCACCCTGGCGTCGGTGCTGGCGATCGGCACCTATACGGGCAGCGATCCCTCGCTCAACACGGCAACGGGCGGCGCAGCGCGCAACCTGCTGGGTGCGCCGGGCGCATGGCTTGCCGATCTGTTGCTCGCCGCGGGCGGCCTGCCGGTGGTGATGCTGGCGCCGGTCGGGCTGATCGTCGCGCTGCGGCTGTGGCGCGGGGAGGCGGCGAGCGGCTGGGGGCGGATGCTCGGCGGCGCGGCGCTGGGCATCGCGCTGATGGGCGCGGCGCTGGCATTCGTGTCGAGCCGCGCGGTGCTGGAACTGCCCGCCGGCTGGGGCGGCATCGCCGGACTCGGCATCGCGGGGCTGGTCCACGCGCTGATCGGCCTGATCGGTGAGCCTGCCGCGGTGCTGTGGGGCGGACGCGCAGTCGGGCTGGTCTGCGGCATTGCGGGCGCGATCATCTGGGCGCGCAGCGTGCAGTTCGACCTTGGCCAGCATCTGCGCCTGCCGCGCCGCGCGAAAGCCGACGCGGCGCCCGACGATGGCGCCGATATGTTCACCCCCACAGCGCCGCGCCCGCGCAAGATCGCATTGCCCGAAACCCGGCCCGGCCCGGTGATCGCCGAACGGACGCCCGCCCCCACCCCGCCCAAGGCCAAGCCGGTGCAGGCGAGCCTGGATTTCAAGGGCAGCTATCAGCTTCCCGCGCACGACCTGCTCAAGCCCCCGCCCGCCAGCGAGGCGGCGAGCGTCGACAAGGCGGCGCTGGAACGCAATGCCCGCCTGCTCGAAAGCGTGCTCGACGATTTCCATGTGAAGGGCCAGATCGTCGAGGTGCGCCCCGGCCCGGTCGTCACCATGTACGAACTGGAACCGGCGAGCGGCATCAAGGCAAGCCGCGTGATCCAGCTGGCCGACGACATCGCCCGCAACATGTCGGCGGTGTCCGCGCGCGTCGCAACGATACCGGGGCGCAGCGTCATCGGCATCGAACTGCCCAATGCCAAGCGGGAGGCGGTCAACCTGCGCGAGCTGATTTCCAGCGACACGTTCGAGGATATGGGCGCGCAGCTCCCGCTGGTGCTGGGCAAGAATATCGCGGGCGATCCGGTGATCGCGGACCTGGCGCCGATGCCGCATCTGCTGGTCGCGGGCACCACCGGGTCGGGCAAGTCGGTCGGGCTCAACTGCATGATCCTGTCGCTGCTCTATCGGCTGACCCCCGATCAGTGCCGCCTCATCATGATCGATCCCAAGATGCTGGAACTCAGCATGTACAAGGGCATCCCGCACCTGCTCGCCGATGTCGTCACCGATCCGCCCAAGGCGGTGCGCGCGCTCAAATGGGCGGTCGAACAGATGGAGGAACGCTATCGCATGATGGCGAGCGTCAATGTGCGGTCGCTGGGCAGCTTCAACGATAAGGTGCGACAGGCGCTGGCCAAGGGCCAGAAGCTCGGCCGCAAGGTGCAGGTCGGCTATGACCCCGAAACGCGCCAGCCGATGTATGAGGAGGAAACGCTCGACCTCACCCCGCTGCCACAGATCGTGATCGTCGTCGACGAACTGGCCGATCTGATGATGACCGCGGGCAAGGAGGTCGAATTCCTGATCCAGCGCCTCGCGCAAAAGGCGCGCGCGGCGGGCATCCACCTCATCATGGCGACGCAGCGCCCGTCGGTCGACGTCATCACCGGCGTCATCAAGGCCAATCTGCCGACCCGGATCAGCTTCCACGTCACGTCGAAGATCGATTCGCGCACCATTTTGGGCGAACAGGGCGCCGAACAGCTGCTGGGCAAGGGCGACATGCTCTATATGCCGGGCGGCAAGCAGATCGCGCGCGTGCACGGCCCGTTCGTGTCCGACGAGGAAGTGCAGGCGGTCGCCGATCACTGGCGATCGCAGGGCGCCCCCGATTATATCCAGGCCGTGACCGAAGAGCCGGAAGGCGGCGAATTCGCGCTCGACGGCGCGCCGAGCGGCGAGGACAGCGCCGAGGATCAGCTGTATCGCCGCGCCTGCCAGCTCGTTGCGGAAAGCCAGAAGGCTTCGACGTCGTGGCTGCAACGCCAGCTGCGCGTCGGCTACAACAATGCCGCGCGGCTGATCGAACGGATGGAAAAGGACGAACTCGTCTCCCGCCCCGACCATGTCGGGCGGCGCGAGGTGCTGATGGACCCCGACGGACGGCCATTGTGAAGCTCAGCTCGCGCGCGGCTCGGAAAATATCCATTACTTTGTTGGCATACTTTTGGACCGTGCCGGTCGCGATGCTCGTAAGTCACTTGTTGCATTGGCAGTATGACGGTGATCTGGGCTGGTGGGCAGTCGCGCTTTGGACCGCGCCCGTGCTGGCGCTGTTGGTACCTCTAGCGAGCATCGTCCCGTTCTCGATAGTCGCATGTGCGTACATGCTGATATTGATATGTCTTACCCTGGCGTTGGTTCGTTGTTTTATGCGGGAAAAGGTCATTCCGCATTCTGCGTAAGCCGCTCAGGTATCCATGCCGATCATCCCGATCAGCCAGTCGTGGAACAGCTTCACCTGCCGCTGTTCCAGCGCACGCGGGCGGCACACGAACCAATAGCTATAGGGACTCTTGACGCTGGGTTCGCCGAACAGGCCACCGATGCGCGGATCGTCGGGATCGAGCCGATGCGAATCGAGCATGAAGGCGATGCCGACGCCCTGCGCCGCCGCTTCCAGCATCAGCGTGCCCGAATCGAACAGGTCGATCGCCACCGGTTCAAGCTGCGGCAGGTTGATCGCATCGCGCCAGATTTCGAAACTGTCCGCCATGTCGCGATGCGCCAGCACCGAATATTCGGCCAGCTGCTCGGGACGGGTGATCGCTTCGCGCCCCTCGGTCAAACGCCGCGCGGCGATCAGCCGGATACGGTTGCGGTCCAGCCGCCGGGCATAAAGCGTCGAATCGATGTCGCGCGCCAGCACGATCGCCGCATCAAGGCCATCGCCCAGCCGCGACATGCCATGGCCGCCGGTATCGATGTCGAGATGCAGCTGCGGGTGCGCGGCGCGAAGCTGATGGAGATAGGGCAACAGCCGCTGCGTCGCGAACAGCGACGGCGTCCCCAACCGCAAGCGCAACAATGGCGCGCCGCTGGTCATGCTCTCGATCGCATCGCTCATCGTATCGAGCGCGGGGGCGATCAGGCCGAGCAGCCGCTCGCCATCGCCATTCAGTCGCATCGATTGATGGCGCCGCTCGAACAGCGTCTTGCCGATGAACCGTTCCAGCGCCTGGACGCGGCGGCTGAGCGCCGGCGAAGACAGCGCCAGTTCTTCCGACGCAGCCTTGATCGATCCCAGGCGCGCAACCTGGACGAACGCCTCGATCGCGGTCAGTGGCGGCAGCCGACGCATCAGACTTTTTTGTGGTGCAGCGTTTTCATTTGCAACCCATTGCGGCAAAAATGGCGGGATCGCGTCCGCGCGCTCAACGATAGCGCGCTGGGTATGCGCCTTTTATTACAGGTTGCAAAAAACGCAACCGTAATGAGCTATTTCGCACTTGCACAAAATCTCGCTGCACTGCACATAGGGCGTGCCTTTCAGGCATCCTCTCCTAAACCTTTCAAGGGCTGGTCTTCGGATCGGCCCCTTTTTTTTGCCCGAATCGCATGGCGGCGGCGCGAATCGCTAGCCGATCGGGAACCCGCTGCCTATCTGACGCGCTCACATTCGGGCAGACACGCCGGGAGAAGGAGAGCCGATGGCCGACAGCGAAACACCCGTCCGCAAGTTCCAGGTCGCCAATTCGCGGCCCGAGGACAGTGGGCGCGGCCTGGCGCATCTGCCGCGGGCGTTGATGGCGGCACTGAACCTGCAACCGGGCGATGTCGTGGAAATCGTGGGCAAACGCGCCACGCCTGCCCGCGCGGTATTTCCCTATGCCGAGGATGAAGGGCTGGAAATCGTCAGGATCGACGGGCTGCAGCGCGCCAATGCCGGGGTGGGCTCGGGTGATTTCGTCGAAATCCGCCGTGCCGAATCGCGCGCGGCAACGCGCGTCGTGTTCGCGCCCGCGCGCAAGGACCTGCGGCTGGAGGGATCGGCGGAGGCGTTGAAGCGCACCTTTGCCGGACGCCCGCTGTGCCAGGGGGATACGGTATCGACCGTCGGGCAACAGCGCGTGTCGGACATGCCGCCCAACGTCCTGCAGCATGTCCGCGCGCCCGCCTATGCGCTGCAGGAAATCCGCCTGACCGTGGTGTCGTCGACGCCGCGCGGCATCGTCCATATCGACGGCGATACCGAAATCGAACTGCGCGCCGAGTTCGAAGAGGCCAAGGAACATCGCCGCGCCGACGTCACCTATGACGATATCGGCGGCATGGCCGCGACGATCGACCAGCTGCGCGAAATGGTCGAACTGCCGCTGCGCTATCCCGAACTGTTCCAGCGGCTGGGCGTCGATCCGCCCAAGGGGGTGCTGCTGCACGGGCCGCCCGGCACCGGCAAGACGCGGCTGGCACGCGCCGTCGCCAACGAATCGGACGCGCAATTCTTTCTGATCAACGGGCCGGAGATCATGGGCTCCGCCTATGGCGAGTCCGAAAAGCGCCTGCGCGAGGTGTTCGAGGAAGCGGCCAAGAACGCGCCGTCGATCGTGTTCATCGACGAGATCGATTCGATCGCGCCCAAGCGCGACCAGGTGTCGGGCGAGGCCGAAAAGCGCGTGGTCGCGCAGTTGCTGACGCTGATGGACGGGCTGGAGGCGCGGGCTAATGTCGTCATCATCGCCGCGACCAACCGGCCCGAAGCGATGGACGAGGCGCTGCGCCGTCCCGGCCGGTTCGATCGCGAAATCGTCGTCGGCGTGCCTGACGAGCGCGGACGGCGCGAGATATTGGGCATCCACACCCGCGGCATGCCGCTGGGCGAGGGCGTCGATCTGGCCGAACTGGCCCGCACCACATTCGGCTTTGTCGGCGCGGACATCGCCGCGCTAGCCCGCGAGGCGGCGATCGAGGCGGTGCGGCGGATCATGCCGCAGCTGAACCTTGAGGAAAAGACGATCCCGGCCGAGGTGCTGGAGACGCTGGCGGTCACGCGCGAGGATTTCGTCGAGGCGTTGAAGCGCGTCCAGCCGAGCGCGATGCGCGAGGTGATGGTGCAAAAGCCCAATGTCCGCTGGGACGATGTCGGCGGGCTGGATCAGGCGCAGATGCGGCTGAAGGAGGGCGTCGAGCTGCCGATGAAGGACCCCGACGCCTTTCGGCGACTGGGCATCCGTCCGGCCAAGGGGTTTCTGCTCTATGGCCCGCCCGGCACCGGCAAGACGCTGCTG
The DNA here is from genome assembly GCA_902826325.1 of uncultured Sphingomonadales bacterium. Classification (GTDB taxonomy): domain Bacteria; phylum Pseudomonadota; class Alphaproteobacteria; order Sphingomonadales; family Sphingomonadaceae; genus Sphingomonas. The sequence continues at coordinate 16,873 of CADEEK010000018.1, read as the reverse complement.
GCCAAGGCGGTGGCGCGCGAGGCGGAGGCGAATTTCATCGCCACCAAGTCGAGCGACCTGTTGTCCAAATGGTATGGCGAAAGCGAACAACAGATCGCCCGCCTGTTCGCCCGCGCGCGCCAGGTGGCGCCGTGCATCATCTTTATCGACGAACTGGACAGCCTGGTCCCCGCGCGCGGCGCGGGGATGGGCGAGCCGCAAGTGACCGAACGGGTGGTCAACACCATCCTGGCCGAAATGGACGGGCTGGAGGAATTGCAGTCCGTCGTGGTGATCGGCGCGACCAACCGCCCCAATCTGATCGATCCGGCGCTGATGCGGCCAGGGCGGCTGGACGAGCTGATCTATGTCGGCGTGCCCGACGCGCCGGGGCGCGAACGCATCCTGAAGATCCAGACGCAGAAGATGCCGCTGGCCGACGATGTCGACCTGGCGACGGTCGCGGCGCGCACCGAACGCTTCACCGGCGCGGATCTTGAGGATGTGGTGCGGCGCGCTGGCCTTGCCGCGCTGCGCGAATCGCGGGGCAACGAGGCCGTGACCATGGCGCATTTCGAGGCGGCGCTGGCCGATTCGCGCGCCACCGTGACGGCGGAGATGGAACGCGAATATGCGCAGATCGTCGCGAAGATGAAGCAGGATGCGGTGGCGCTGAACCCGATCGGCTTTATTGCGCCGGGGATGCTTCAGGCGCGCGGTCCGAAGACCGAAGACTGAACCAGCCATAGATGACCAGCGCCGTCAGCAGGGCGGCCGCGACCAGATAGGGGAGCGGCCGCCAGATGCCGTAGAGCGCGACGCCGATCGACGGGCCCAGGATGAACGCCGCGCCGTTGACCGACGTCACCTTGCCCGCGACCGACCCCTGCGCGCCCTGCCCGACGGCGAGCGAGGACCCCGCGGTGAACCCCGGCCGCGAAAAGCCGAAGCCGAGCGTCGCCAGCGCATAGCCGGTGGCGATGCCATAGAGCGACGTCGCGCTGCCGATGGCGATGCAGCCGATCGCGCTCAATGACAGCCCGCTGAGCATCAGCGCGCGCGGGCGCAGGTTGAGCAGCGGGATGATCCCCCATTGCGCCAGCAGCGCCGCGCCCGCGCCCATCATCAGCACCAGCCCGGTCGCCTCGATCGCCTGGATCGGCGCGGCGCCCAGCCGGTCGATCACCAGGAACCCGATCGCCTGCCCCGCCGCCGCCTGGGCATGGCCGAGCACCAAGCCACAGATCATCCACGCCCGCACGCGCGGGTCGAAAAAGCCGACCGTTTCGATCTTCGGCGCGGTCGCGGCGGTGACGCTGGCGCCGCTCGCCTGCCCGCCGATCGACGGATAGCTCGACACCGCGCCATGGCTGGGCGTGGCATCGACATCGCGCGGGAGCAGCCGCGCGATCACGAACAGCATCGCCAGCGCGACCATCCCGCCGATCAGCGCCGGGCCCGCCAGCCCGATCGTCGGCCCGCCGCGCCACAGATCGCCGACCACCAGATAGGGCGCGACCGCCGGTCCCAGGATCGTCCCCAGCCCGAACGCCGAGCCGAGCAGGGTCAGCGCACGAGTGCGCTCTTCCCGGCTGGTGCGCGCGGCGATGATCGCCTGGATCGCGGGCGGCGCCGCCGATCCGAACGCGCCATAGGTCATCCGCGCCACGACGAAGCAGACAAAGGCGGTGACCGGCGCGATCCAGCCATTGATCCCGGCGGCCAGGAACAGTCCGCACAGCAACAGCGAGACGCACAGCCCGACCTGACCGATCAACACCATCCGGCGGCGGCCATGCCGATCCGACCGGTTGGCCCAGAAGGGCGCGACCACCGTCCACAATACCGACGAGGCGGAAAAGGCCGCCGCCACCGCGCTGTCGGGCACGCCGAGCGACCGGCCGAGCGCGGGCAGCACCGATTGCATCGCGGTATTGCCCGAAGCGATGATCAGCATCACCAGGAACAGGATGGTGAAGGTGCGATCGAGCTTCAGCGCGGTCATGGGCGGCTCCAGCGATGGCCGCGCCGGATGTCGGCGACGATCAGGTCATAGCGTTGCAGCCATCTGCCGCGCCCCGCGCGCTGGATCCGGGCATGTTCGGGATGGTCGCGCCACGCCCGCGCGCTGGCATCGTCGGCCCAATAGCTGATCGTGATTTCGCCCCCGTCGGCATCGCCGACCTGATCGACGCCCCTGTACCCCGGCTGGGCCGCGACGCATTGCGCCATCTCTGCCGCCGCGGCGGCATAGGCGTCCGCGTCGATGCCCGACGATTGGGAGACGAAGATGACGGCCACCTGTCCGGTTCGCGGATGATTCATGGCGTGGCGCATGAAACTTTAACCGCTTGGGCGCAACCGTCCCGCCGCCATTCGGTTCAACACAGACGGATGATGACAGAGGCGTTGCAACTGTCCTACAGCAGCGCGACACGCTAGAGGGAAGTTGATGACCGGTTCGACCACGTTTGCCCGTGCCAAGCGCAAGGCCCGCCGCCCGCTGTCACCCCAGGCGATGTTTTTTCAACAATTTATCAAGCGTCCGGTGATGGTCGGATCAATCATCCCGTCATCGGGACGGACGATCCGCAAGATGCTGAGCCGGGTCGATTGGGCCAATACCCGCACCTTTGTCGAATATGGCCCGGGCGTCGGCACCTTTTGCGAGGCGGTGCTGGAACGGCTTGCGCCCGATGCCAGCTATATCGCGATCGATACCAATCCCGATTTCGTCAGCTATCTGCGCCGCCGCGTGGTCGATCCGCGCTTTTCGGTGGTTCAGGCATCGGCCGAGGATGTCGAGGCGGTGGTCGCCGATCATGGCGCGCCCGATGCCGATTATGTGCTGTCGGGCCTGCCCTTTTCGACCTTGCCGCCGGGCGTGGGCGACAATATCGCGGCGGCGACGCACCGCGTGCTGCGCCCCGGCGGCGCATTCCTTGTCTATCAGTTCAATCCCAATGTCCGCAATTTCCTGACCCCCCATTTCGACCAGATCGACGATGGCATCGAATGGTGGAACGTGCCGCCCGCGCAACTATGGTGGGCGTGGAAGGATTCGCCGCAGGACGATTGACGCAGGGCCCACGGCACCACACATCCGCGCGATGGATCAGCTCAACCTGCCCGAATCGGAATGGCGCCAGCGCCTGACCCCCGCCCAATTTCACGTCCTGCGGGAGGCGGGGACCGAACGCGCCTTTTCCGGCCATTTCACCGACAACAAGGGCGACGGCCTGTATCGCTGCGCGGGATGTCAGCTCGACCTGTTCGACAGCGACGACAAATATGATTCGGGGTCCGGCTGGCCCAGCTTCACCCGCCCGATCGACGAGGACCGGCTGAGCCTGCACAGCGATTCGAGCCATGGCATGACCCGCACCGAAGTCCGCTGCGCGCGCTGCGACGGGCATCAGGGCCATGTCTTTCCCGACGGGCCGCCGCCCACGGGCCTGCGCTTCTGCATCAATTCGGTGGCGCTCGATTTCCGCCCGCGCGGTGAAAACGCGGAATGATCCGCCCCGCATCGAACCGCTTGTGACAGCCGTGGTTCAGGCGTAGATCGGCACAGAATATCCATGGCACGCCGTCTTCCCGCGCTTTCCCCCAAAACGCAGCGTATCCTGATCTGGGTGGGCGGCGGCGCGGCGGCGTTGGTGCTGGCCGCCATCGTCGGGCTGTTGATCGCGGTCTATACCGCGCGCGCCTCGCTGCCGAGTTTCGAGGAACTCAAATCCTCGCCCAACGGCCAGATGATCCGGGTGCACGCCGCCGACGGCACGGTGATCGTCTCATTGGGCCCAAGCTATGGCGAATGGATCGATTACGCCAATATCCCCGCCCCGATGCGCGATGCGATGGTCGCGATCGAGGATCGGCGTTTCCGCTCGCATTGGGGCGTCGATCCGGTCGCGCTGGCGCGCGTCACCAAATTCGCCTTCGACAATCGCGGCACCGACCGGCGGCTGCAGGGCGCGTCGACGATCACGCAACAGGTGGCGCGCACCATCTTTCTGTCGAACAAATATAATATGTCGCGCAAGCTGCGCGAGATGATCCTGGCGCTCGCGCTCGAACGCAAATTCACCAAGGACCAGATCCTCGAACTCTATTTGAACAAGGTGTATTTCGGCGGCGGCGCCTATGGCATCGACGCCGCCTCGCGCACCTTTTTCGCGCATCCCGCGACCAATCTGACGCTGTCCGAAGCGGCGGTGATCGCGGGGCTGGTCAAGGCGCCGTCGCGCTATTCGCCCACCGCCGATGCCGAAGCCGCGATCGGGCGGGCGAGCGTGGTGCTCGACGTCATGGTCGAGACCGGCGCGCTGACGCCCGACGAGGCCGCCGCCGCCCGTCCCGCCCAGGTCAAGCTCGCCCCGCCCGCCAAACAGAACAGCGTGCGCTATTTCACCGACTGGGCGCTGCCCCAGCTGGAAGTCCTGATCGACGAGACGGTCGCACCGCTGGATGTGTGGACGACGATCGACCTCAAGATGCAGAATGCCGCGACCCGCGCGATTCAGGCGAACACCCCCGCCGGGGCCCAGGGCGCGCTGGTCAGCCTGGACCGCGACGGCGCGGTGCGGGCGATGGTCGGCGGGCGCGATTATGTGTCGTCGATCTATAACCGCGCGACCCAGGCGGTGCGCCAGCCGGGATCGGCGTTCAAGCTGTTCGTCTATCTCGCCGCGCTGGAGGCAGGGCACCGGCCCGAGGATCGCGTGGTCGATGAGGCGGTGACGATCAAGGGGTGGAGCCCGCGCAACAATTCCGGGCGGTTTTCGGGCGAAATGACGCTGCGCTCGGCCTTTGCCTATTCGATCAACACGGTCGCGGCAAAGCTGGGCAACGAGGTTGGGTTCGGCACCGTGGCGGACATGGCGCGGCGGTTCGGCATCACCACCCCGGTCAATACCCAGCCGGCGATGGTGCTCGGCACCTCCAACGTCAGGCTGATCGACATGACCCGCGCCTTTGCCTCGGTCAATCAGAAGGGGGTGGCCGTGACCCCCTATGCCATCACCCGCGTCACCGCCAATGGCGCGGTGATCTATCAGCATGAAGTCGATACCTCGCGCGTGCTGGTCGCCCCCTATGTCGCCGCGCAGATGACCGACCTGTTGCAGACCGCGGTCAATACCGGGACCGGGCGGGCGGCGCAGATCGGGCGGCCGGTGGCGGGCAAGACCGGCACGACGACCTCGAACAAGGATGGCTGGTTCCTCGGCTTTTCATCGGGCCTGACGACGGGCGTGTGGATGGGCCGCGACGATGCGCGGCGCGTCGGCGGGCTGCAGGGCGGCACTGCGCCCGCGCGCGCCTTTTCCGCCTTCATGAAACCGGCGGTGGCAGGGCGCCCGGTCGAACAGTTCGACACCGAAGTGACCCTGCCCGAATGGCAGGTCGAACCCGATGCCGAGGCCTATGGCGAACCGGACAACACGATCTATGTCGATGAGGATGGCAACCCGGTGCAGCGGGAGGAAAGCAATCCCGAGGCGATCTTCGGCGCCGAGGAAGATGCCCCGCCCGCCGAAAAGGGCCAGATCGACCAGGACTGGATCGACCGGATGACCGGGCGCGGCACGCGCGAGCCGCCGCCCCCGCGCGAGGCCGCACCGTCGCCCCCGCGCCAGCCGTCCGAACGGATCCCGCCGCGCCAGCCGCCGGAGTCAGAGCGCTCGCGGATACCGCCCCGGCCGCTTCAGGAATCGCGGCCGAACGAGTGAAGCCGCATGGCGTTGGCGCGCAGCCACGCCCGCTCGCGCGTCGGCTCCCCGCCCAGCAGCGTGCGGACGACCGCGTGAAAATCGGGGCTGTGGTTCATATGGACGCGATGCGCCACCTCATGCGCGACGGTCGCGCGCCGCACCGGCGGCGGGGCGAGGATCAGCCGCCAGCTATAGCGGATCGCGCCTGATGACGCACAGCTGCCCCAGCGGCCGCGGGGATCGCCGATCGCGACGTTGCCGACCGTCACCCCCGCCAGGTCGGCGAATTCGGTCGTTTCGGCGCTGAGCGTCTCCAGCGCGCGCTGGCGCAGCCAGCGTTCGATGCGGCGGCCATAGCCTTCGATCGGACCGCCCGCGATCAACTGTCCGTCATCGAGCAGCGGGCGGCGCGGCGCGGCGCTGTCCCAGCCCAGCATCACCGTTTCGCCAAGATACAGGATACTGGCGCCGGGTATGAACGGCACTGGCGCCGGCCGTTCCGCCAGCATGCGCGCGATCCATTCATGCTGGGCCTCGGCCCAGCGCAGCGCCTCCCCCGCCGCGGCGCGCGGGGGCAGCGTCAGGCGGACCCGGCCCGTCGCATTGTCGACCGACAATTTCATCCGCCGCGCGCGCGGGTGGCGGACGATGTCGATCGGCGGGATCACAGGATGCGATCGACCATATGATGTTCCAGATCGCCCGCGACATCCTCGCTGATCGTCCAGCCGCGCACCGATTCGCCCGCACGATGCACCGCTTCGCGATCGCCGCTCACCAGATAATGCCAATCGGGCAGCGGCTCCCCGGCGGCGCGCAGCCGATAGGCGCAGCTGCGCGGCAGCCACGCAATAGCCTCGACATTGGCCGCACTCAGCCGCACGCATTCGGCGACATGGGCGTGGCGGTGCTTGTAATCGCTGCACATCCCGGCATGGCGGTCGAGCAGGCGACAGGCGACATTGGTCGCATAGAGATCGCCGGTATCGGCATCCTCGATCTTGTGCAGGCAGCATTTGCCGCAGCCGTCGCACAGCGCCTCCCACTGCGCCCGGTCAAGCGTGGCGAGCGGCTGTTCCCAGAACGGCGTCACCCGATCCAGCGTTCGATCTCCGCCACGATCGCCTGCGGGCTCTGGTCCTGCGGCAACAATGCGATCGGTTCGCCCTTCGGCCCCATCAGATAGGCCTGACGCCCATGATCCATCAGATAGCCGCTCGGCGTTTCACGCTTCTGATAGGGCACGCGATAGACTTTCGCGGCTTCGTCGACCTGTTCCGCGCTGCCGGTCAGGCCGACCATGCGGGGGTAAAAGGCGGCGGTGAACTGTTTGACCACATCGGGCGTGTCGCGCGCCGGGTCGATCGACACGAAGATCGGCACGATCTTCGCCGACAGGGCCGGGTCCTGCCGGTCGAGCAGCTTCATCGCGCCGCCGATATTCTGGACATCGACCGGGCAGACATCGGGGCAGAAGGTATAGCCGAAATACATGATGCGATATTTGCCCGCGAAATCGGCATCCGTGACCGTCTTGCCATCGCCATTGACCAGCGTGAACGGCCCGCCGATCGACGCCCCGGCCAGCGGCGCCTGGTCCAGCGTCTTTTCAGGGGCCTGCGCACCGCCACAGGCGGCGAGCGGCAGGGCGAGGGCGAGGAGGGGAAAAAGCAACCTGTTCATGGCGCGGCCAGCCATGATCTGATAGGGGCGGGCTGGCAAGGCCTGTGTCTTTGTGCGTTCAAACATCGGGGCAAGTTTTCGATCATGGTTCATCGTCCAAACGGGACTTTCATCGTCGCGGCGCTGGTCGCGCTGGCGCCCATGGCGCTGCCCGCCGCCGCCCAGCGGCTGCCCGACAGTTTTTCGTTTCTTGAGGCCGTCCGCAAACAGGACGGGACCAAGGTGATGCAGTTCCTGAACGAGCCCGGCCAGCGGATGATCGATACCCGCGATGCAAAGGGCGAAGGGGCGATGCATATCGTCGTCAAGCGGCGCGACATGACCTATCTGCGCTTCCTGCTGGCGCGCGGGGCACAAGTCAATCTGCAGGATGGGGAGGGCAACAGTCCGCTGATGCTGGCCGTTGGCGCCAGTTTCGCCGATGGCGTCGCGCTGCTGCTGCAACAGGGCGGCGCGGTCAACCTCGCCAATAATGGCGGCGAAACCCCGCTGATCCGTGCGGTGCAGATGCGCGATCCGGCGATGGTCGGCACGTTGCTGGCGGCCAAGGCCGATCCCGACCAGGCCGACCGGCTGGCGGGCCTGTCGGCGCGCGATTATGCCGCGCGCGACACGCGGTCGCCGGTGATCGCCCAGATGCTGAAGGACGCGCCGAAGATCGAAAAACGCGCGGTAACGGGACCAAGCTTCTAGCGTTCGACACCCAGCCCCAGGCGCGACAGCGGGCTGCCCACCATGCCGCCGACCAGCGCCGCCTGGGCGATGGTCAGCGGCCAGCATTTCGACACCGGTCCCATCACCCGATCGCGCAGCCACGGGATCGCCACGCCATCGGACTGATAGAGCGGGGTGAGCAGGCGGCTGAGCGCCTGATACAGCCCGATCTGGTCGCGGCGCAGGCGGACCGTTTCGGCCAGCCCGTCGGCGATCGTCCGCCCCCGCCGCAGCCCGAGCGCGAGCGCATAGGCATCGAGCAGCGCCATATTCGCCCCCTGGCCAAGCTGCGGACTGGTGCAATGCCAGGCATCGCCGATATGGATCAGCCCGGCTGCGACCGGCTGGCGCAGCGTGCGATGGGCATAGCGCGCAAAGGTCAGCCGATCGGCATCGTCGATCTGATCGAGCAGCGGCGCGGTGGCAGGCCACAGCGCCAGCACCGACCGCTTCCACGCCGCCAGCCCCGCCGCGCGCCAGTCCGCCAGGGCGTCGGCACGCAGCGACCAGAACAGGGCGGCATGCGGCCCCGCGCCCGCACGCGGCGTGCCGATCGGCAGGATACCGGCCATCTGACTGGCGCGGCGATAACGCTGGGCCAGCGCATCGGGCGCGAAATCACCCGCCCAGTCCAGATCGGCCCATAGCGCACCATAATCGAGCGCCCGCCCGCCATCGGGCGCCAGCGGCGATCGCGCGCCCATCGCATCGACGATCAGGTCGAACGGCCCTGCCCCGCCCCGGTCGAACCGCAGTCGGGCGCGCTCCTGCCCGATGACCGTCCTTCCGGTCTCGACCACGATGCCATCGGCGCGCACCGCGTCGTGCAGGATGTCGAACAGCGCGGCGCGATGGATGCCGACCGCATGCTGGCCGCCGCGCAGCGCCGCGTAGCGGACGTCGAGCACGACGCGCCCGTCCGCCTGCCCGATCAGCCGGTCGACCCGCGCCCCACGCGCCAGCAACGCCGCCTCCAGCCCCAGCGTGCGCAGGATCGCGCGGCCCGTCGGCTGGATCAGCAGGCCCGATCCGACCGGACGGGGCGCGGCGAACCGTTCGAACAGCGTGACGCGATGGCCGTCGCGGTGCAGCCACAGCGCGACGGCCAGCCCCGCGACGCCGCACCCGGCAACGGCGATGTCGAACCGGCCCGGGCCGGACCGGCCGCTCGTCAAAAAGCGGCGATCCCGGTGATCGCCCGGCCCAGGATCAGGCCGTGGACGTCGTGCGTCCCTTCATAGGTGTTGACCGTTTCCAGGTTGATCGCGTGGCGCATCACATGGAATTCGGCCGAAATGCCGTTGCCGCCATGCATGTCGCGGGCGACGCGGGCGATGTCGAGCGCCTTGCCGCAATTGTTGCGCTTGATGATGCTGATCGCGTCGGGCGACAGCGTGCCCTCGTCGAACATCCGCCCCGCGCGCAACGCGATCTGCAGCCCCAGCGCGATTTCGGTCGCCATATTGGTCAGCTTGAGCTGCACCAGCTGCGTCGCCGCCAGCGGGCGGCCGAACTGCGCACGATCAAGCGTATATTGGCGCGCGGCACGCATACAGGCCTCCGCCGCGCCCATCACGCCCCAGGCGATGCCATAACGCGCGCGGTTGAGGCAGCCGAACGGCCCCTTCAACCCCTGAACATCGGGCAGCAGCGCATCCTCGCCCACCTCGACATCCTCCATCACGATTTCGCCGGTGATGCTCGCGCGCAGCGACAGCTTGCCCTCGATCTTGGGCGTCGACAGCCCCTTAAGGCCGCGTTCGAGGACGAAGCCGCGAATGCCGCCGCCATGCGCGTCGCTTTTCGCCCACACCACCATGACGTCGGCGATCGGCGAATTGGTGATCCACATCTTGCTGCCGTTCAGCCGATAGCCGCCGTCGATCTTGGTCGCGCGGGTGCGCATGCCGCCGGGATCGCTGCCCGCATCCGGCTCGGTCAGGCCGAAACAGCCGATCCATTCGCCGCTGGCCAGTTTGGGCAGATATTTGCGGCGCTGTTCCTCGCTGCCATAGGCAAAGATGGGGTGCATCACCAGGCTCGACTGGACGCTCATCGCGCTGCGATAGCCCGAATCGACCGCCTCCACCTCGCGCGCCACCAGGCCATAGGCGACATAGCCCAGGCCTGCGCCGCCATAGTTTTCCGGAATCGTCGACCCCAGCATGCCGAGCGCGCCGAGTTCGGTCATGATTTCCCGATCGAACCGTTCGTCGAGAAAGGCCGAGCTGACCCGCGGCAACAGCCGCTCCTGCGCATAGGCGTGCGCGGCGTCGCGGACCATGCGCTCCTCATCGGTCAGCTGCGCGTCGAGCGCGAACGGGTCTTGCCAGTCGAACCGGCCCATATCGGCCATTGCCTTCTCTCCCTGTAAATTGCGGCGTTCTTGCCTATTGGTCCTGGTCGCCCTGACGTGCGCCGGCGGCCGGCATCGCCTTGCCGCCGATCGCGGCAGCTTCAAGCGTATCGAGCGCGCGGCGCGTCTCGACATAGCGGCCCGCCGCCGCCATCCAGCTTTCCGCGCCCTGGGCACCGGGCAGGCGCGCGATTTCGGCCAGCGATGCCTCGACATGGCCCTGCCCCAGCAGGCGTTTCGCCCGGTTGAGGCGTTCGCGCGGATGCGGGCTGGGCGCGGTTTCCTTACGGATGATGATCAGGTTCGACGCCTCGCGCCGGATCGCCGCCCACCATCCCGCGCCTGGCGTCACGGTCGACAGGCGCGGCGCGATCTGTTCGAGCGCCTGGCGCAGATCCTCCAGCGTCACCGGCTCGCCCGCGGCGCGCACCACGCTCGCCACCGCATCGGGTTCGGCCGATCCGAACCGGGCGCGCAATTCGCCGTCGACAAAGCCGAGCGGCTGGCCGCGTTCGATCGCGCGGCGGGCGGCGAACACCAGCATCATCGCCTCGGCCCGACCGGCATGGCTGGCGGCGGTGCGGGCATCGGCATCGGTATTGCGCAGCCGCGCTTCGAGCGTGTCGAGCCGCGCCGCCAACAGCTGCTCGCGTGAAGCCAGCGTCGCGACATCGGTCGCCGCGACCGGCGCGGTGGGCGCAGGCTGAACCGGCGCGGGCTGAACCGGCGCGGGCGTCGAGCCGAGCGACCAGCCGCCATAATGGAAAATCGCCGCCATCGCCGCCAGCCCGACCAGAAACGCGACCAGCGCCGCGATCAGGGCGACCGACAGCGTATTGCCGCGCGGCGGGGGGATCGGCGTATCGGAAGACATGCCTGCCTTATTCTCCCGAACCCGTCAGGGGTCAATCGCCAGCGCGCGCGCCGTCGCGATCAGCGCGGTGTCATTCGGGGCGTCGGCGATCGCGATTTGCCCCCAACCGTGTCCCAATGCCGTCGCGACCGGCGCGCTGATCGCGGCGACACGCAACGCCGCACGGGCGATACCCAGCCGGTCGAATTCGTCGCAAAGCTGGCGCGCGGCACGGGCCGAATGGACCATCGCGACGCCGCCTGCCAGCGCCGGCGCCGCCGCCGGGGTCAGCGGACAGGGATTGGCGGCATAGACCGCGATCGTTTCGGCCAGCGCGGGATGATCGATCACGGTCCGCTCCCGCCCCGCCAGCCATAACAGGCGATTGCAGCCGCTGGCCGCGTCCAGCAGCGCCGCCACGCCGCGCGTGCCGATATGCGCGACGTCGAACCCGGCATCGCGCGCCGCTTCGGCGGTCGCCGCACCCACCGCGATCACCGGCAGCGGCCGCAACGACCGCAACCCCGGCCCGCCATGGCGCACGGCATTGGCGCTGGTCAGCAACAACGCATCGAAGTCGCCCGCAGGCGGCGGCGACCAGGGCAGCGGCTGCACAGCGAACAACGGCAATTCGACCGCCTCCAGCCCCAGCGCGCGCACCGCCTGCGCGGTGGCTGCATTGCCGGGTTGCGGCCGCAGGATCGCGATGGCGCGGGTCAATGCCCGAACAATGCGCGCAACCGCGGGGAGGCGGCGGCGAGCAGATCGGCGGCGATGGCGGCCATCTCCTGCGCTTGCCCAGCCAGGCCGAATCGCTCGACCGCGACCTGTTCGTCCCCCTCGCCGGTCAGCAATTCGGCGCGCAAATGCAGGCCGTCTTCGCCCACCCGGGCGAGCGCCGCGACCGGCGAATGGCAATCGGCGGACAGCGCGGCGAGCAGCGCGCGCTCGGCCAGCACGCAGCGTTGCGTCGCATCGTCGCCGATCGCCGCGACGATCGCGCGCGTTGCGGCATCATCGGCGCGCACTTCGATCCCCACCGCGCCCTGCGCAGGCGCAGGCAACATCGCCTCCAACGCAATCGGCACGCCGACATCCGCACGCCCCAGCCGTTCGAGACCCGCCGCGGCAAGCAGCGTCGCATCGGCCTCGCCACCCGCCACCTTGGCGATCCGCGTGTCGACATTGCCGCGCAACGGCACGATGCGCAGATCGGGCCGGATGCGGCGCATCTGCGCGGCGCGGCGCGGCGAGCTGGTGCCGATCCGCGCGCCATCGGGCAGCGCGTCGATCGACGCCGCACCGATCAGCCGGTCGCGCACATCGGCGCGCGGCAGCATCGCGGCGATCGCGATGGCGTCGGGCCGGATCGTTTCGACGTCCTTCATCGAATGGACGGCCAGATCGATCTCGCCCGCCAGCAGCGCGCGGTCGAGCTCCTTGGTCCATAGCGCCTTGCCGCCGATTTCGGCCAGCGGGCGGTCCTGCACGCGATCGCCGGTGGTGGTGACGGTGACGATCTCGACCTGCTCGGGTGCCAGACCGTGGGCGGCGATCAGCGCGTCGCGGACCAGATTGGCCTGAACGATTGCGAGCGGCGAACCGCGGGTGCCAAGACGAAGTTGCATGCGCGGCGTGTAGAATGAATCGGCGGCGCGCATCCAGAGCCGTTTGCGCGTTGCGGCGCGGTTCAGTCCTGAAACCGCGCCGCGCGCTGTTGCATGTTCGCCATCACCGCCTCGACCTGATTGGGTGAGCGCAGCAGCATCGCCTGTTCCTCGCTCTCGGCGGCGAGGATGGTGGCGCCATCGGCCTCCGCCGCGCGGTTGGCGAGCCGCTTGGCCGCGCGAATCGCCTGGGGATTGCGATCGGCGATGTCCCGCGCCAGCGCCAGCGCCGCGCCATGGGGATCGTCGGCGATGCGGGTGACAAGGCCGATGCGCAGCGCCTCGCCGGCGTCGATCTGGCGCGCGGTATAGGTCAGTTCGCGCAGCACGTCGTCGCGCAGCACCGTGCGCCACAGCGCAAAGCCCGCCATGTCGGGGACGATCCCCCATTTCATCTCCATGATCGAACACCGCGTATCGGGCGCGGCGATGCGGATGTCCGCCCCCGCGGCGATCTGCAGCCCGCCGCCAAACACCGCGCCATGCACCGCCGCGATCACCGGCACCGGCAGCTTGCGCCAGCCCCAGGCGACCTGTTGAAACAGATTGGCGTCGCCATGGCTGCGATCGTGCAGGTCATGCCCCGGCGTCCCGCCCGCCATGCTCGCCATGTCGAGGCCAGCGCAAAACGCGCGACCCTCACCCGACAGCACCACGCAGCGCAGCCCGTCGAGCGCCCCCAGCGTGTCGATCGCGTCGATCAGCGCGGCGAACATCGCCGGGTCGAGCGCGTTGAGCTTGTCGCCGCGCGTCAGCCGGACATCGGCGATCCCCGCATCCACATCGATCGAAACCCGCTGGTCGCTCATCGCCGCCCCGCATCCTGCCTGAACGCGAAGGCTAACCCGGATCGAGGCGATAACCCAGCCCCTTGGCGCTGTGGATTACCGGATAGGGAAAGTGGCGGTCGAGCTTGGCGCGCAATTTGGACACATGCACCGCGACGACATTGGTGCCGGGATCGAAATTGAGGTTCCATACCGACGCCAGCAGGTCGCTGCGCGTGACGAAATCGCCCGCATGTTCGGCGAGATGGAGCAACAGCGCGAATTCGCGCGCGACCAGTTCCACCGGTACCCCGGCGCGCCACACCCGCCGCGTCACCGGATCGATCCGCAAATCGCCCAGCACCATCGGCCGCGGCTGGTGAAACCGCACCCGCGCGTCCACCCTTGCCGCCAATTCGGTTGCATCGACCGGGATCGCCACCGCGTCCGCCGCCCCGGCGTCCAGCGCGGCGGCGACGGTAACGCCGCATCTCGCCAGCGCGATTTCCGGCACGGGCGATGGATTGAGGCGGATGCCCGGAACCCAGCGGCGCAGCACCGCCGCGACTTCGTCCCCATAAGCGTGCAGCGGCGACAGGCGGGCTTCGGCAAGTTCGAGCGCATAGCCGCGCGCGTCCATCGCCTCGGCCAGCAACGGGATGTCGATTTCGGATACGATTCGTTGCCCCACCCGCGAAACCTAGCGGCGCCCTAACGCACGTCTGCCGAAGACTGCGCCATTTTGGAGCCCGCCCGCCCGCCATGGCGGAGCCAGTCGCGCGCGCGGGTCCGGATCGCCGCATCGTCATCATCGGCGGCATCGGCCATCGCATCGTCCACCGCCCCAACGCCGTCCGCCGAAGCAAGCGCGCCGAGCGCGGTGGCGCGCATCCGCGGATGGGGGTGTGCGCGAGCGAGGTGGCCGACCAGGTCGCGGCCATTGCCGCCCCCCAGATGCGCCGCCAGCGTCGCCAGCGCCTCGGACGGGGCGGGCGTCAGCCCCTCGGCAATCACCCCGCGCGAAATATCGAACCGGTATTGATCGATCCAGGGATGGGTCGGATGCTGGCCCAAGATGTTGAGCGAGACCGAAAACCGGTCGGGCGGCAGCTGGACATGGATGTCGCGCCGCATGCGATAGAGCATCAGCTTGCCGCATTCGAGCGCGCTGCGCTCGACGAAGCGCAGCTTTACCCCGTCGCCGACCGCGCGCGGCGGTCCCGCCGGATCGTCACCATCGCCGTCATATTCATAATAGTCGCTCCAATAGCCGGGGCCCAGATACCCCCAGGTGAGGAACGGAAAATTATGATCGTGCGGCATGTCGTAGAAAAAGGCGGCAGGCCCGCTCGCCGCCAGCACCGGGTCGCTGCGCGCGGGCCAGAAATTCGCGCGGATGACATAGCGGCCATTGGGCGGGCGCAGCAGGAACACCTGCGGGCCATAGTTGTTCGCCGCACTTTGCCCTGCACAGCGGGACTTGAGCTCCTCGATCGCCAGATCGGCAAGGAAATCGCGATTGCGGCCAAGGCGCGCGAGCAACGGGCCGAGCGCGGCGAACCCGTCCTCGTCATGCGGATCGAAGGGCGTCGTATCGAGCGTGTCGGCAAGGTCGTCGAGCGTGATGGCATCGCCGCTGCCGGGGTCGATCAGGCGGGGCATGCCGGTCGCGCCTCCTGCGCCAGTCGCCGGTCGAGCGCGCCCAGCGTCGCGGCGGCGGCGGCGCGCACCTCGGCATTGGCATCGCCCCGGCCCATCGCCGCCAGCCGGTCGCGCGCACCCCGCGCATCGAGCATCAGCCATTCGCGCATCGCCGCCCAGCGCAGGTGAAAGGCGGGGTGGTGCGAAGCGGCGTCGAACCGCGCGCCCGCATCGGCACGCCCCGATACGCGCAACAGCGTCAACAGCATTTCCATCCGCGACGCCGCCTCGTCCGCGCTGGCCGCGCGCACGAACCCGCCATCGGCGACGCGATATTCGCGCATCAGCGGCGCCGCGCCCTGTTTCACCGTCACGGTGATCGCGACGACATCGCCATCGGCGGCGACGATCAGATGGCCGTCGGTGCGCCCGTCATGCAGCATCACCTGACCATCGCTGAGCATGGTCGTCGGCAATTCGACGCAGGGCGCGGCGTCGGTCGCGGAAAAGTCCGGCGCCAGTGCCGCGGTTCGCCAGCGCCGCATCCGCGCCATACCGCCGCGAACATAGCGGGTGACGGCGATCCGCCCCGGCACGATCAGCGTCGCGGGCAGGGGCAGGCGCGCCAGCGCCGCCGCGCCGGTGACGCTGGCGATGATCGACACCTTGTCGCTGTCGAGCAGCACCAGCCCGGTGCGCAGCGGATCGCGGCTGGCGCGAAAGGGCGGTTCGAACCACGGATCGTCGGCCAGCGCCGCGATCAGCGGTTCGAACAACCGTTCGGTCCAGCCCGCCTCGCCAAGCAACGCCTGCGCCTGCGCGACGATCGCATCGACGCCGTCCAGCGCCGCGAACCGGTCGCCGAGCGCACGCGCGGGACCGGCGAGCCAGCGGGCGTTGATCGGCCGCGACCGATCCCGCCCGCCCGCCATGTCATTATCGACGGACATGCCCGCCAGCACCGGCTCAGCCCGGCTGCGCCTCGTACACCAGGATCGCGATGCCGATCAGCATTTCGAACACCTCGTCGCCCGCGAATTCGGCGATGCGGATCGCGCCATGCGCGGCAACCTGCGTGCCCAGCGTTGCGATTTCGGCCAGCGGCAATGCGATCATATCCCGTTCCCCTCCAGATGGTTGGCGGAGACGAGGCTAGGCGAGGCGATCTGCGCGACAGAGTTAATTCGGATTAACCCTGTCCCTGCGACGGGCTCTGCCCGATATTATTGCTTCGGGGTCAGTTTGAGCAGGCGGCCCTGCGACCCGCGTCCGCCATCCTCGAGCAGCCAGATCGCACCGTCCGGCCCCTCTTCCACCTCGCGGATACGCGCGCCCATCGACCATTGGTCGCCCTTGGCGGCATCGGTCCCGTCGACATCGACGCGGATCAGCGCGGCGCTCGACAGGCCGCCGATGAACAGGTCGCCCGCCCATTGCGGGAACAGCTTGCCCGAATAGACCATCAGGCCGCCGGGCACGATCGCCGGGTTCCACCAGCC
>CADEEK010000017.1:9172-22831 GCA_902826325.1 uncultured Sphingomonadales bacterium | reverse complement strand
CGGTTGACCAGCGTCACCTTGCTGCCGAACTCGTTGAAGATCCCGGCAAATTCATTGGCGATATAGCCTGCACCCGCGATCAGCACCCGTTTGGGCAAGGCATCGAGTTCGAACACCTCGTTCGAGCTGATCGCGTGGGTATGGCCCGCACAATCGGGGACGTGCGGCCGCGCGCCGACCGCGATCAGGATCTTGCCGGCGCGCACCGTGCGCCCGCTGGCCAGCCGCACCTCGTTCGGGCCAGCCACGGTGGCGCGCTCGGCGATGATGTCGACGCCATGGCTGTCGAGCGTGTTGGTATAGGCGTTGTTCAGCCGATCGACCTCGGCCTGCACATTGTCGCGCAGCGTCGCCCAGTCGAACCCGCAATCGGGCACGTTCCAGCCGAACCGGCGCGCGTCCTTCAGATCCTCCGCGAAATGCGCGCCATAGATCAGCAGCTTCTTGGGCACGCAGCCGCGAATGACACAGGTGCCGCCGACGCGATATTCCTCGGCGATCGCGACCTTTGCGCCATGCGCTGCGGCGACGCGGCTGGCGCGCACGCCGCCAGAACCGGCGCCGATGACGAAGAGGTCGTAGTCGTAATCGGACATGCCGGGTCTTTCCAAAAAGGGGATTGGGTTCAGCCGAACGCGCGCTGGATCAGATCGTCGGTCGAGGGGTCGAAATCCTGGCCGCCGCGATCCGCCGCCTTGGCCATTTCCTTGCCCAGTTCCACCCCGAACTGGTCGAAGGCGTTGATGCCCAGCAGCGCCGCGTTGACGAAGGTGCGATGCTCGTAAAAGGCGATCAGCGCGCCGAGCGTGCGCGGATCGAGCTCGTCGAGCAGGATGGTGGTCGAGGGGCGGTCGCCGGGATAGGCGCGCGCGGCGTCCTCATGGTCGCGTCCCGCCATCAGCGCCGCCCCCTGGGCAAAGGCGTTGATCAGCAGCTGGCGGTGATGATCCTCGGCCAGCACGTCGCCGGGTTCGATCACCCCCAGAAACTCGACCGGGACAAGGTGCGTCCCCTGATGCAACAGCTGGAACACCGCATGTTGCGCATCGGTGCCGACCCCGCCCCAGGTGATCGCGGCGGTCGGCCGCCCGACCGGCTGGCCGTCCGCCGTCACCGACTTGCCGTTCGATTCCATTTCAAGCTGTTGCAGATAGCTCGGCAACAGCCGCAGCCGCTCGTCATAGGCGAACACCGCGCGCGTCTGACACCCGCGATTCTGCGTGTAGTAAAGGTCGGCGAAGGCGGCGAGCACCGGGGCGTTGCTCTTGAGGTCGGTCAGGCGGAAATGGCGGTCCATCTCCGCCGCGCCGTCCAGCATCGCCTCGAACGCATCCCAGCCAAGCGCAATCGCGGCGGGAAAGCCGATCGACGACCACAGCGAATATCGCCCGCCGACGCTCTCTCCGAACGGCAGGATGCGGGTTTCATCGACCCCCCATTCGACCGCCTTGTCGGGCGCCGCGGTCAGCGCGATCACCCGGCCATAGGGGTCCTCCACCCCATGTTCGCGCATCCAGTCGAGCGCGCTTTCGGCATTCAGCAGCGTTTCGGTGGTGGTAAAGGTCTTGGACGCGATCGCGATCAGCGTCGCATGCGGATCGAACGCCGCGATCGCCTCTTCCAGCGCGCAGCCATCGACATTGGACACGATGCCGACGTCATATCGTCCGCTCTCCCGCCCCAGCGCATCGATCAATAGCTCAGGCCCCAGCGCCGATCCGCCGATGCCGATATGCAGGATGTGGCGCACCGGCCCCAACGCCTCGCCCTCGATCGCGTCGATCAGGCCGCGCATCCGGGCGTGAAAACCGGCGGCGCGGGCCACGCTGTCCTCGGCCCCCTCGCCGCGTTCGGCGGTGTGTTCGACGGCGCGATCCTCGGTCACGTTGATCGCCTGTCCGTCGAACAGCGCGTCGCGTTTGGATGCCAGATCGGCGGCCCTGGCCAGCGCGGCGAAGGCGTCGAGCGCGGCGGCGTCGAGATGGGTCTTGGCGAAATCGAAATGAATGCCCGCGACATCGGCGCTCAGCATCGCCAGCCGACCGGGATCGGCATCGAACAGCGCCTTCAGCGGGACCGGCGCAAGCGTTTCGATCGTGGTCCAGTCGGGGGTCGGCATGGCGGTCTCCAATCGTCTTGCCGGGGCATGTAGCGTTCCGATCCGGGCATCGCCACCCGGCGCTTGCGATTCTGCCGCCTTGACGATGCCCCACGCCCCGCGCAGAGCGGCGCTATGGACGATACCGCCCCTGCCCAGCCCGCCGCCCCTGACGAATCGGCGCCGCCGCAATTCGGCAAGCCGCGTTCCGAATGGCGCGATACGCTGACCTTTCTGCTCAAGCTCGCGATTCTGGTGTTCGTGGTGCGCAGCTTCATCTTTGCGCCGTTCAGCATCCCGTCGGGGTCGATGCTGCCGCGGCTGTTGGTCGGCGACTTCCTGTTCATCACCAAATGGAATTACGGCTATTCGAAACATTCGCTGCCGTGGAGCCTGCCGCTGATCCCCGGCCGTATCTTCGCCGACGATCCGGCGCGCGGCGATGTCGTGGTATTCAAGGCGCCACCCGGCGACAGCCAGGACTGGATCAAGCGCGTTATCGGCCTGCCCGGCGATACGGTGCAGATGCGCGAGGGGCAGCTGATTCTCAACGGTCAGGCGATTCCCAAGCAACGGGTCGCCGATTTCCTGATGCCGGTGTCGCCCAACAGCCGGTGCAGCCCGGTGTTCACCGAAGCCGCGGCGGACGGCAAGGAAGTGTGCCGGATTCCGCGCTATCGCGAAACGCTGCCGAACGGCAAAAGCTATGCCGTGCTGGATCAGGGGTTCAACCCCGCCGCCGACGATACCGAAGTCTTCACCGTGCCTGCGGGCCATGTGTTCCTGATGGGCGACAATCGCGACGATTCGACCGACAGCCGTTTTCCGCATGAAGTGGGCGGCATCCGTTTCGTCCCGCTGGCGAATCTGCAGGGCAAGGCGGTGGTCAGCTTCTGGTCGACCGACGGCAGCGCCAGCTGGCTGTTGCCCTGGACGTGGTTCACCGCCGCGCGCTGGGAGCGGATTGGGGAAGGTTTTTGAGCGACGGCCTGATCGACTGGCTGACGCAGCTTCTGGGGGCGCCGCCGCGCGATCCGGCCTTGTTCGAACGCGCGCTGACCCATGGCAGCCAGGCCGCGGCCAATTACGAACGGCTGGAATTTCTGGGCGACCGCGTGCTCGGCCTGACGCTCGCCGCATGGCTCTACGATCGCTTTCCCGACGAGCCGGAGGGCAAATTGTCGCGGCGGTTCAATTCGCTGGTGACGGGCGTGGTGTGCGCGCAGGTGGCGCGCGAGATCGGCGTGCCGGGACAGCTGCGCCTTGGCAAACAGGCGCGTGACGATGGCGCGGCGTCGAGCGACAATGTGCTGGGCGATGTGATGGAGGCGCTGATCGGCGCGCAGTTTCTGGATCGGGGGTTCGACGCGGCGCGCGATTGGGTGCGCGCGCTGTGGGACAGCCGGATCGACGAGCAGGGATCGGCGCCCAAACACCCCAAATCGGCGTTGCAGGAATGGGCGGCGGCGAACAACCGGCGGCCGCCCGAATACAGCCTGCTCGACCGGTCCGGCCCCGGCCACGCGCCGCACTTCCGGGTGAAGGTGGCGATCGGCAGCTTTGCCGAGGCGCAGGGCGAAGGACCAAGCAAGGCGGCGGCGGAAACCGCGGCGGCGTCGGCGTTGCTGGCGGAACTGGCGCCATGAGCGGCGCGCAGCGGTGCGGCCTGGTCGCCGTGGTCGGTGCGCCCAATGCCGGCAAGTCGACGCTGGTCAACGCGCTGGTCGGGCAGAAGGTGGCGATCGTCAGCCCCAAGGCGCAGACGACGCGCACCCGGTTGATGGGCATCGCGATCGAGGGCGATGCGCAGTTGCTGCTGGTCGATACGCCGGGCATTTTCGATCCCGCCCGACGGCTCGACCGGGCGATGGTCGCCGCGGCGTGGGAGGGGGCGAAGGACGCCGACCTGATCGCGCTGGTCGTCGACGGCAAGGGCGGGGTCGGACCAAAGGTGCGCGCGCTCGCCGAGACGCTCAAGGACCGGCGCGAGCGCAAGGCGCTGGTGCTCAACAAGGTCGATATCGCCGACAAGCCGCGCCTGCTCGGCCATGCGGCGACGCTCAACGACCTGGCCGGGTTCGACGACATCTATTTCGTATCGGCGACGACCGGCGACGGGGTCGCGGCGCTCAAAGCCGAACTGGCGGCGAAAATGCCGGAGGGGCCATGGCATTTTCCCGAGGATCAGGTGTCCGATGCGACCGACCGGATGCTGGCGGCGGAAATCACGCGCGAACAGCTTTACCTGCAGCTGCATGCCGAGCTGCCCTATGCCAGCGCGATCGAGACCGAACAGTATAAGGAACGCGAGGACGGGTCGGTCGAGATCCACCAGCAGATCCTGGTCGCCCGCGAGACCCAGCGGGCGATCGTGCTGGGCAAGGGCGGCAGCCGGATCAGGGAAATCGGCGCGCGTTCGCGGGCGGAGCTGAGCAAGCTGATGGGGGTGAAAGTTCACCTGTATCTGCACGTCAAGGTGCGCCCGGACTGGCAGGAGGATCGCGGCCTGTATCGCGATATCGGGCTCGACTGGGTGGATTAGGCCGGGGCCGGCGCAAAGAACATCAGGTAAACAAGGCGCCCGTCGTCCGGCCCGGCGCCGAAACCGGCTGCGCTGTTATGGAACAGCCACGGGCTGAACAGGATCAGCCGGTTGAACCGCATCGGTGCGGTGAAGCTTTTTTCCCAGGCCGATGGCTTGCGCGTGTCGCGGTTGACGACATCGGCGATCAGCGCGTCGCCGGTGGGGTAGCCCGCAGCGGCAACGCCGTCGAGCGTTGGGGGCACCCGATCCAGCCCGGTGCGACGGTGGCGATAGAAATCGGTGCCGCCGCGGCAATGTTCGGGCAGGCTGAGATACAGGATGCCGGACCAGGCGGCGGGGTCGCAATGCACGCCGCTTTGTCCTCGATCCCCCCGCAATGTCAGGCGGCAATGACCGTGCAGCGTGCCCGGCGCGCCGACCAGTTTCATGCCCGCGATGCGTGAGGCAAAATCGTCCAGCCCCGGGATCGGCAGCGCGCGGGCCGAGGTGATGCCGGGGAAATTGGCCTGGGCCGGCTTGTCCGCACGATCATAGCCGAGCGACAGCGCCTGTCGCCGCAGATCGTGCGGGTTGGCGACGAAATCGTCGACGATGACGAAGGACGGCGTCATCGCGCCGGTCTGGCAAAGCGCGGGCGGGCGGGCAAGTGCGCGTCAGGCACACCCCTCGACATAACCGAGCACCGGCATGGTGCCGATATGGATCAGCGATACCTTACCGTCCCGCCCGATCTCGAAGCGCAGGGCGGGGTCGCCGCTGGGTGCGTTGGGCGCGGTCAGATATTTGGCCGGTGGTTCGACATATTTGTGCGGGGTGGAGATGAAGCCCGCAAAGTCGGCCATCACCTGTTCCTCGGTCGCACCGACGCCGATGCCTTCGACCAGTCTGACGGTTGCATTTTTGCCCGCAGTGATGCGGCGCACCGCGCCGTCAGCGACGATCGCATAGACGCCGGGATAATCGGGCGAGCTGACCGTGCGGCAGGCGTCCGACGTCTGGGCGCCGCGTTCGGCAAAGCCGCTGTCCGCCGGGACCGGCTGGCCGATCCTGAGCGGGCCGAGGCCTTCGAGCGTCAGGATTTGCGGATCGGCGGTGGCCGCCGGGATCGGGGTGGGCGTGGCGGTGGGCGGCGCCGTCGGCATCATGTCGTTGGCGACGGCGTCGTTGGCCGGGGCATCGGCGGGCGCGGGGCCGCAGGCGGCGATGGCGAGCGCGAGGGTGGTCGCGGCGAGGATGTGTTTCATGCGCGTTGAACGAGAGCGACAGCGACAAGGTTCCCGATGCTGGCGGCGCGGACGTTGCGGGCGTTGCCGTCATGTCCCGATTTACGGTTCGATCATTGCCGATCGGCGATAAGCCTGTCGCGTTTGTGCCGGTGCGCCGCGCCCGACATTCAAACCGAGCGACGGCGCAATATCCATATCGTGAGGATGGCAGCGACCAACGCGCAGGCGATGCTGGCCCCGCCATAAACAAGAACGCCGTCGTGCGTGATTATGGTGGCCGTCTCGACATCAAAATAGCGACCCTGGTCATTATACGGCAAGCTGCGCCGGTGCCACCACAGTGCCGCGAAGGCCAGGCACAGTGAAAGCGACAAGGCGAGCCATATCGACAGCAAACGGATCGGCCGCCCTCGCATCAAACCGCCGTCCCCATGTCGCGCGCGCCAGGGCGTCGGTCAGTCGTGTTCCCGTCCGCCCGCGCCAAGATACAGTTCGCGTCCCATTTCGCCATAGACTCGGCTCATCTTGGCCATGCCCTCTTCCACTTCCCCCGCATCGACCGGTTGTGCCGCGATAAAGCCGTCGGCGCTCTGATTCTGTTTCGCCGCAAAGGCGCGGACTTCCTGGCTGATCTGCATCGAGCAGAATTTGGGGCCGCACATCGAGCAGAAATGGGCCGTTTTGGCGCCTTCTGCCGGGAGGGTCTGGTCGTGATATTGTTCCGCGGTGTCGGGGTCGAGGCTGAGGTTGAACTGGTCGCGCCAGCGGAATTCGAAGCGGGCCTTTGACAGGGCGTTGTCGCGGACTTGCGCGGCGGGGTGGCCCTTGGCGAGGTCGGCGGCGTGGGCGGCGAGTTTGTAGGTGACGACGCCGACCTTCACATCGTCGCGGTCGGGGAGGCCGAGATGCTCCTTGGGCGTGACGTAGCAGAGCATCGCCGTGCCGTACCAGCCGATCATCGCGGCGCCGATGCCGCTGGTGATGTGATCGTAGCCGGGGGCGATGTCGGTGGTGAGCGGGCCTAACGTGTAGAAGGGGGCTTCGCCGCACACCTCCAGCTGCTTGTCCATATTCTCCTTGATCTTGTGCATCGGCACATGGCCGGGGCCTTCGATCATCACCTGAACATCCTGTGCCCAGGCGCGGTGGGTGAGTTCGCCGAGCGTATAGAGTTCGCTGAACTGCGCCTCGTCATTGGCATCGGCGATGCTGCCGGGGCGGAGGCCATCGCCGAGGCTGTAGGCGATGTCGTACGCCTTCATGATTTCGGTGATCTCGTCGAACTTTTCGTAGAGGAAGCTCTCGCGGTGGTGGGCGAGGCACCATTTGGCCATGATCGATCCGCCGCGCGAGACGATGCCGGTGACGCGCTTTGCCGCCATCGGAATGTAGGCCAAGCGGACGCCCGCATGGATGGTGAAATAGTCGACGCCTTGTTCGGCCTGTTCGATCAGTGTGTCTCGGAAGATTTCCCAGGTGAGGTCTTCGGCGACGCCGCCGACCTTTTCGAGCGCCTGATAGATCGGGACGGTGCCGATCGGGACGGGCGAGTTGCGCAGGATCCATTCGCGCGTGTCGTGGATGTTGCGGCCGGTGGACAGGTCCATCACCGTGTCCGCGCCCCAGCGGATCGCCCAGACGAGCTTGTCGACTTCGGCGGCGACATCGGATGCGACGGCGCTGTTGCCGATATTGGCGTTAATCTTGACCAGGAAATTGCGGCCGATCGCCATCGGTTCGGATTCGGGATGGTTGATGTTGTTGGGGATGATCGCGCGGCCCCGGGCGATCTCGTCCCGGACGAACTCCGGCGTCACGAAATCGGGGATGGCGGCGCCGAAGCTTTCGCCGTCGCGGGCATATTCGGCGAGGCGTTCGCGGCCCAGGTTTTCGCGGGTGGCGACATATTCCATTTCGGGCGTGATGATGCCGCGCCGGGCATAGTGCATCTGGCTGACATTGGCGCCCGCTTTGGCGCGCAGCACCTGTTTGCGAACATTGGGGAAGGGTTGGACGCCGCCGTTCCTGTTGCCGCTCCGCGCAACAGCGCTCGCGGTGCGGTCCGGGCTGAGCTGGCCGTTATCCTCCGGGCGGACTTCGCGCTGGGCGATTTCCTCGACATCGCCGCGGGCGCGGATCCAGTCGCGGCGAAGTTCCGGCAGGCCCGCCATGATGTCGATGCGGGCGGCGGGGTCGGTATAGGGTCCGCTGGCGTCGTAAACGCGCAGCGGCGGTTCGCCCGAGGACGGTTCCTGGTCGATCTCGCGCATCGCGACATTGCGCGGGCCGACATGCACCTTGCGGCTGCCACGGATCGGGCCGGTGGTGACGCGAAGGTCGGGATGGTTCGGGTTGTCGGCCATATCGTCACGTCTCCTTCGGGTGGGAGAGGACGGACTTTCTTGCGAAGAAAAAGGCCGCTCCCTCCCTACGCCGGTCTTAACCGGATCAGGTTCGGCGGGTCGGCGGCTCGTGCCGCCCTCTCAAGCGTCGTTCAACGCTCCCCCGGGGATGGCCGAGGGTTTAGCGCGATCAGAGGGTCAGCGCCAGTCCCGCGCCGACCGTCCAGTTGTGGCGGCTGCCCGCGACCGAGACGAGCGGGCTGCGCGCGAAATCGCCGACCAGCTTGCGATAGGTAAAGCCGGTGACGAGCGTCAGCCCCTTGGTCAGGTCGCCGGTCAGCGCATGGGTGAACACGCCGCCGACGCTGATGTCCTTTTGCCCACCCTTGGGCGTGAAGACGGGCAGGCCGCTGGCGATGCTGCCCGCCGGCGTCACCCCGAAATAGGTGCGGGCATAGCGATCCTCGACGATCTCCGCCCCGGCGAACAGGCCGACCAGCGCCTTGGTCGAGAGCGGCGTCGTATAGTTGATCGACGGGGTCCAAACGCCGCTTTTGTGGATGCGCGTGACGTCGTGGCGATAGGACAGGCTGATCGACAATTTGTCATAGTCGCTCGTGATCAGGCCGGTCTTGCCGATGCCGATATAGCCGCCGACCTCGACCGCCGTGTCGATTTCGCCCAGCGCGCGAACGCGCGGATCGGCGATGGCGTCGGCGTTGGTGCGGTTGAGGTTGACCACGACCACCGGCCCGAACTGGAAATCCCAGGTCGGGCCGGTCGGGTTGGGCAGAATGTCCATGCTGGCGCGATTGCCGAGCAGGGTGAAGCTCATCCCCGACACCGTGCCGTTGATCGCGGGGATCGGCGTCCAGCGCGTGTCGTTGGACCCTTCGTAATCGGGCAGCCACGCAACGCCCGCGCCGATGGTCAGCCGCGCCGCGCCCTCCTGCGCCACCGCCGCCGGGGGTTCGTCCTGCGCGAGCGCGGGGGTGGCGGCGGCAAGGGCGGCGGCAAGCGCCGATATCAGGGCGGGGATGCGCAAATCATGGACTCCGCGAAAACGTTCCAGTTGCGCAACGCCGCATCGCCCAATTGGATGCATGGGCGATGGATCAAGGCGATGGAATTACAGCAGATAGCGCATCCGCACCACCTGATGGCTGCGATCCCCCGCCAGCGCGACCGAGGCGGCGGTAAAACGTGGCGGGCCAAAGGTGATCGTCGGGTTGCGGGTAAAGCCGAACCCTTCGCGCGGGATGCCGATCGCCTTGTCCAGCTTGCCATTGGCGTTTTCGTCATGGATCACCGCCGCCGCCCAATTGCCCGCCGACAGGCCGTCGAACCGCACCGATGGCCGGTCGGCGGGCACGGTGCGCGTCACCGAACGGGTATCGTGGCGGCAATCGGGGAAATTTTCGGGATCGGCGGTCAGGCAGATGCGCAGCACGCCCTTGTGCGAGCGCAGCTGGCTGACCTCGATCTCAAGCGTCGTCTGGGGCGATGCGGCGGGCAGGGCGAGTGCCGCGAGCGCCAGCGCGGCGATGCGCCGCCGCGAAATCGCCAAGCCCCTGGTCGGTGCCGCACAGCCGGTCCCAGAAGCGGAAATAAAGCCCATAATTGCATCCATAACGTTCATGGTGCCGCTGATGATGGCTTGCGGTGATCAGCCATGCCCCCAGCGGCCCCTGCCATATCGCACGGGGAAAGATTTCCCAGCCCATATGGTTGGTGACACCCATAACCGTCATGATTCCCAGCACCAAGCCCAATGCGGCGACATGAATCGGAATGAGGAATATCAGCGCCGGGATGACCACCGCCCCGGTCAGCGCCTCGACCGGGTGAAAGCTCATCGCCGCCCAGGCGGTCGGCGGTCGGCTGTCGTGATGGACGGCATGGGCGATGCGGAACCAGCGCGGCCGGTGCATCCAGCGGTGCGTCCAGTAAAACCAGCTGTCGTGCGCGAACAGAAAGAGCAGGACCGACAGCGGCAGATACCAGAGCGGATATTGCGCGGCATCGGTATAGATCTGCGTCCAGCCGCGATGCTGCCACCCCCAGGCGACGACCCCGGCGGGGATGCCGTAGATCGCCGCGCTGGCGAGGCTCCAGCCGATTTCGCGCCGCATCTGACGATCCAGCCCGACATAGAGGCCGGGGTGACGCAGGCGGGTCGCCCAGGCAAACGCCCCCGACACGATCAGATAGCGCACGCCGACGATTAGCGTCATCGCGAGCGCGGAGAGGAGGAGGGCGAGGGTCATGCCGGTCCCCTTACAGCAAGCCGCCCGCCGACTGCCATGTCCGGATCGCATCGACCGGCCAGACGAGCATCAGCACGTTGAGCGTCAGATTGTCGCGGATCAGCAGCAACGTCATCGCCTCGAACGCGATGGCGAGCAGGGCGGTCGCCCATACCGGCAATCGCGCGGCGACGAGGAAGCCGAGCGTCATCCAGCCGATATCCGACACCGAATTGAGGATGCTGTCGCCCGAATAGCCAAAGGCGATCGTCGCCTCGCGATAGCGATCGATCACCATCGGCGTGTTTTCGAGCAGTTCCCAGCCGCCCTCCAGCCCGACCGCCAGTGGCAGTGCCCAGCGCCGCGCCGACCCGCGCAGGACGAGATGCGCGGCGGCATAGAACAGAAACCCGTGGACGATGTGGCTGAACGTATACCAATCGGCGATCTGCTGGCTGTTCTCGTCCGATTCGACCACGCCATGCCACAGCCTGACCGTGCCGCACGGGCAGATCGGCGGGCGATCCATGGCGAACAGGATCAGCGCGCAGCCAATGGCGATCGCGGCGGCCGCCAACCATGCGCGACGTGCGGGAAACAGGGGAAGGGGCGCCATCGCCCGCCTATCGCATGCGCACGGGGCTTTAACCAGATCGAACGATCCGCTAGGCGGCGGCCATGCCGGCCACCATTCAATGCGACGTCGCGATTGTCGGCGGGGGACTGTCAGGCGGGCTGATCGCGCTGGCGCTGCGCCGCAAGCGGCCGGACCTCGACGTGCGGATCATCGAGGGCGGGTCGATCCTGGGCGGCAATCACCTGTGGTCCTTTTTCGCCAGCGACATCGCGCCCGCCGACCGCTGGCTGGTCGCGCCGCTGATCTCCTATGGCTGGACCAGCTATGACATCGCCTTTCCGGCGCATGGGCGGACGCTGAACGCGGCCTATTATTCGATCGAATCCGAACGGTTCGACCGGGTGGTGCGCGAGGCGATGCCCGATGGCGGCGTGATTGCGGGGCGCAAGGTGCTGGCGGCCGGCGCGCGCGCGGTGGTGATGGCCGATGGCGACCGGATCGAGGCGGGCGGGGTGATCGATTGCCGCGGGCCGGGCGATCTGGCCCTGCTCGACCTTGGCTGGCAGAAATTCGTCGGGCGCGAGTATGCGCTGGAGGAGCCGCACGCGCTCAAACGCCCGGTGATCATGGACGCGACGGTGGCGCAGATCGACGGCTATCGCTTCGTCTATGCGCTGCCCTTTGCCGCGACGCGGCTGTTCGTCGAGGATACCTATTACAGCGACACGGCCGACCTGGACGTTGCGGCACTGGGCCGGCGGATCGAGGCGTGGACCACCGCGCATGGCGTGGCGACGCAGGCGGTGACGCGCGAGGAAGTGGGCGTGTTGCCCGTCGCGATGGGCGGCGATTTCGAAAGCTATTGGCAATCGGGCGGCAATCGCGTGGCCAAGGCGGGGATGCGCGCGGGCCTGTTCCATCCGGTGACGGGCTATACCCTGCCCGATGCGGTGCGGCTTGCCAGCCTGATCGCGCACAGCGGCGACCTGTCCGGCGCGGCGCTGCATGACCTGACCCATGGCCATGCACGAAAGCAATGGCGGCGGCGCGGATTTTACCGCATGCTGGCCGCCATGTTGTTTCGCGCGGCCGAACCGGGGGAGCGGTATCGCATCCTCGAACGTTTCTATCGGCTCGACGCGGGGCTGATCGCGCGATTCTATGCCGGTCAGACCAACCTGTTCGACCAGGCACGGCTGTTGACCGGCAAGCCGCCGGTGCCGATCGGGCGCGCGATCGCGGCGATCCGGGGCGACACGCGGGAGAAGACGGCATGAAGCGCGCGGTGGAGATCGGCGCCGGGTTCGGCGGGCTGGCGCTCGCCATCCGGTTGCAGGGCGCGGGCGTGGCGACGACGATCGTCGAAAGCCGCGACAAGCCGGGCGGGCGCGCTTATTATTGGGAGCGCGACGGTTTCACCTTCGATGCCGGACCCACCGTCATCACCGCGCCCGATACGCTGGAGGAATTGTGGTCGCTGACCGGGCACCGGCTGGCCGATGATGTGACGCTGACGCCCGTCAATCCCTTTTACCGGCTCAACTGGCCCGACGGCACCAATTTCGATTACACCAATGACGACAATGTCCTGATGGGCGAGATCGCGAGGCTCGATCCCGCCGATATCGACGGGTATCGCCGGTTTCTCGACTATTCGGCGGGCGTTTATCGCGAGGGCTATGAAAAGCTCGGCCATGTCGCGTTTCTCGACTTTGCCTCGATGGTGAAGGCGGCACCGGCGCTGGCCAAATATCAGGCGTGGCGCAGCGTCTATGCGATGGTTTCGACCTTCGTGAAGAACGAGAAGCTGCGCGAGGCGCTGTCGTTCCACACCTTGCTGGTCGGCGGCAATCCGATGACGACGAGTGCCATCTATGCGCTGATCCACAAGCTCGAGCGCGATGGCGGGGTTTGGTTCGCGCAAGGCGGGACCAACCGGCTGGTCGCGGGCATGGTGCGCCAGTTCGAACGGCTGGGCGGGGTGCTGAAGCTTGGCGATCCGGTGGCGCAGATCGAAACGCTGGGCGAGCGGGCGACCGGTGTGGTGACGGCGAGCGGCGCGCGGTTCGAGGCGGATATGGTCGCGAGCAACGCCGATCTGATGCACAGCTATCGCGACCTGCTCGCCGGGTCGCGCAGTGCGCAGCGGACGGCGGACCGGCTGGAACGCAAGCGCTTTTCGCCCTCGCTGTTCGTCGTGCATTTCGGGGTGAAGGGGACGTGGCCGGGGATTCCGCACCACATGATCCTGTTCGGGCCGCGTTATAAGGGCCTGTTGTCCGACATTTACGATACCGGGGTGCTGAGCGAGGATTTCTCGCTGTATCTCCACCATCCGACGATCACCGATCCGTCGATGGCGCCGGCGGGGTGTTCGACCTTTTATGCGCTGGCGCCGGTGCCGCATCTCGGCAAATTCCCGGCGGACTGGGACGAGATCGCGCCGGTGCTGGAGAAGCGCATTCTCGACGAGATCGGGCGGCGGCTGATTCCCGACATTCACGAGCGGATCGTCACCAAGTTCAGCTATGCGCCCCATGATTTCCAGCGCGATCTGGCGGCGCATCAGGGCAGTGCGTTCAGCCTGGAGCCGATCCTGACGCAGAGCGCCTATTTCCGCGCGCA
>CADEEK010000017.1:2436-9072 GCA_902826325.1 uncultured Sphingomonadales bacterium | reverse complement strand
GGCGAGGTGATCGGCGTGATCCCGCAGGCGCTGGTCGATGCCGAGGTGGCGCATCGCGGATGTACCGAGCTGCATGTCGTGCGCACGATGCATGAGCGCAAACAGGCGTTTACCGACCTGTCCGACGGGTTCGTCACGCTGCCCGGCGGGACCGGGACGATGGACGAATTGTGGGAGGCGATGAGCTGGGCGCAGATCGGCTATCATGCCAAGCCGGTCGGGCTGCTCAACGTTGCGGGCTATTATGACGGGCTGGTCGCCTTTGTCGCGAAGATGGGCGAGGTGGGTTTCCTGCGGCCGCAGCACCAGTCGATCCTGTTGATCGACGACGAACTCGACCGGCTGCTCGACAAGATGGGCAGCCATGTGCCGACCGTGACGATCGGGCAGATCGGCGCCGGGGATTTGTGAGTCCGGCACCGCCGAGCCGCGCCGAAATCGTCGCCGCGGCGCAGGCGAGCATCGCGCGCGGATCGAAAAGCTTTGCCGCCGCCAGCCAGTTGTTCGACCGTGCGACGCGCGAGCGGGCGTGGCTGCTCTATGCCTGGTGCCGCGAATGCGACGATCTGGCCGATGGGCAGGAGGCGGGGCATGACGCGCAGCCCGTCGCCGATCCGGCGGCGCGGCTGGCGCGCATCCGCGAGCTGACCGACAAGGCGCTGGCCGGACAATGGACCGGCGATGCGGCGTTCGATGCGCTGAAGATCGTCGCGGAAGAAACGGCGATGCCGCATCGCTTTGCGCATGACCTGATCGAGGGATTCGCGCTGGATGCGGCGGGCTGGTTCCCGCGCAGCGAGGATGACCTGTTGCGCTATTGCTATCATGTCGCGGGCGCGGTCGGGTGCATGATGGCGGTGGTGATGGGGGTGGACCCGGACGACGAGGCGACGCTCGATCGGGCTTGCGACCTGGGGATGGCGTTTCAGCTCGCCAATATCGCGCGGGATATCGAGGCGGACGATGCGATGGGGCGATGCTACCTGCCCGTCGACTGGCTGGTCGAAATGGATATTCCGCCGGGGCAGCATATGAAGCCGCCGTTCCGATCGCGGCTGGTGGTGTGCGCCAAATGGCTGGCGGAAATGGCCGAAGCGTTCGAGGCGAGCGCGCGGGGCGGGACGCCGAAACTGGGCTTTCGTTCCGCCTGGGCGGTGCTGGCGGCGGCGGGGATTTATGGCGACATCGCGCGCGAGGTGGCTGACCGAGGCGCGCATGCGTGGGACCATCGCGCGGGGACCGGCAAGGCGCGCAAGCTCATGTGGATCGGACGGGCGTTCGGGCAGGCGATGGGACGCGGGCGGTATCGCGGGGTGGCGCGGCCGGAGGGGCTTTGGGTTAGGCCGGGGGCGGTGGCGGAAGCGTAAGCGGTGTGGGTGCAACGGCCCATTGCGGACACTCTTGCGATCGGTATCACACACTTATGAGCAAACCAGCTTACATGTTGAGCTTCACCAATGATGGGGCCGAGCCCATGCTTGTTTGGCTTGAGCCATGGGCGGACGAGCTTCAACTACCGCCTCGGTCAACGGTGCGATTTATGGCTGCCAACGGAGAAGGCGTGGGTGAGCTTGAACAGGCTCACGATCAGATCACGCTGTGGGCGAACGCTGATATTGTTCAAGTTTTCATTGATGAGGTGCTCCAGGAGACCGCTTCGGCAAGCATCGCGGCGCCAGCGGGCCTAACCAAAGCAATGCTTCATACGGTCTTTCATGCACAGCCATCCGCACGTCTTGGTGGCCGTCCGCTTTCCTCCGGGCCTCGTATTTCGCTCTGGAGAAAATTGAAGCGACGATTAGGCCTTTGATCGCACGATGCGCAATTGGGTCATTGTCCGCCTCCGACCCAATAACGGAAATGCTGATTGTTTAGCCGAACCGTCAACAATCGCCATTTCGCGCGTATTGTACCTTTTTGCCCCGTCATGCTGAACAAGTTCAGGATGACGGGTGGTGCAGATTGCAGTCTTCCCCCAATCCCTCCGTGCGTTGGCCGATAGCGGCTTTTGCAGGGGGGCGCCCTAATCCGCCTCAGCCAGCAGGTCCGCCCACTCCGGGTGCTTGTCGATATAGGCGGCGACGAAGGGACATTGCGGGACGACCGAAAAACCCCGGTCGCGGGCGTCGGCGAGGGCGTGGGCGATGAGGCGGCTGGCGATGCCTTTCCCTTCCAGCGCGGGTGGGACGATGGTGTGGGTGAAGGTGATCGTGGTGCCTTCGATCTCGTAATCGGCGTGGGCGGTCTGGCCGTCGACCTTCAGTTCGTAGCGGTGGCGTTCGCGGTTGTTTGCGATCTTGTCTGAATCCATCTGACGGCTCCTCGATTGCGGGGCGTATCGCGCGATGATAGCGGTGCGCGGGTGGAGATCAAACGCATGACCATTCGGCTCATATCCTTGTTTCTGGCGGTTTTTATGCTGGCGGGCGCGGCGCAGCCGGGGCGGCTGGTGCGAGAGGGGCAGAAGATCGAATGGGCGATGCAGGACGGGCGCAAGGCCTATCGGCTGGGCGATCTGACCGCGACCTATGACCGGGTGCAATGCGCGCCGCTGGGCGAGGATTGCGAGGATGGCGATGTCGAGCCGGTGCTGACGATCGCGCGGGCCGACGGGGTGTCGGTGAAGATTGAAGGATCGCCGTCGCACAATGTGCTGATGCTGGGGCGGTTGCGTGCGGGCGGGCCGGTGGTGGCATTTGTTCAGACCTATACCGGCGGGATGCATTGTTGTTACGCGATGCAGCTGGTGGTGCCGGACGGCGCGGGGCTGAAGATCGTCGATCTGGGCGCCTATGACGGGTCGGACGTTGGCTGGCCCGGGGATGTGGATGGCGACGGGGTCCGCGATTTCGTCGTGACCGACGACCGCTTCCTCTATGCCTTCGAAAGCTATGCGGCGAGCGTGGCGCCGCCGCTGGTGCTGAACGTGGTGGATGGCGAACGGCGCGATGTGTCCGCCGATCCGCGTTTTGCCCCGGTGTTCGAGAAAGCGGCGGCGGCGGCGCGCAAGATGTGTGTCGCGGAAGATTATCCCAATGGCGCCTGTGCCGCCTGGGCGGCGAGCGCGGCGCGGCTGGGGCGGCTGGACGCCGTCTGGCCGACCATCCTGGCCGAATATCGCCGGGAAGCGGCGGCGTGGCCGGACCGGTGCAAGGTCGCGCGGAACGAGGCGGATGGCGGCTGTCCCGACGACCAGCTGGTCGAATATCCCGATTATCCGACCGGTTTGCGCGCATTTCTGGCAGAGACGGGCTATATCGCGGCGCCATGAGCGATCCGCGCGAGATTCTTCGCACCACTTTCGGCTTTCCTGACTTTCGCGGCGTGCAGGCCGATGTCGTCGCGCGCGTGCTCACCGGACAGCGCACGCTCGGCGTGATGCCGACCGGGGCGGGCAAGTCGCTGACCTATCAATTGCCTGCTGTGATGCTGGAAGGGACGTGCCTGGTCGTCTCGCCGTTGATCGCGTTGATGCACGACCAGTTGCGCGCGGCGCAGGCGGTCGGCATCCGCGCCGCGACACTGACCAGTGTCGACGACAATCGTGCGGAAACGGTCGAGCGGTTCCGCGCGGGGGAGCTCGACCTGCTCTATGTCGCGCCCGAACGCGCATCGGGCGAAGCGTTCCGCCATCTGTTGCGGCAGGCGAAGCTGTCGCTGTTCGCGATCGACGAGGCGCATTGCGTTTCCGAGTGGGGGCATGACTTCCGCCCCGATTACCGGCTGTTGCGGCCGATGCTGGATGCCTTTCCCGACGTCCCGCGACTCGCGCTGACCGCGACGGCGGACGCGCATACGCGGGCGGACATCCTCGACCAGCTGGGAATCCCGACCGACGGCCTGATCGTCGCGGGGTTCGATCGGCCCAATATCCGCTATGCCATCGCCCCGCGCGACAATGGCGCGCGCCAGATTGCCGATTTCGTCGCCGGCCAGAGCGGGCCGGGGATCGTCTATGCCCCGACCCGCAATGCGGTGGAAAAGCTGGCGGAGAAACTCGCGGCGAGCGGGCGGCCCGCCTTGCCCTATCATGCCGGACTCGATCCGGCGGTGCGCGCGCGCAACCAGGCGGCGTTCGTCGCGTCCGAGGATATGGTGGTGGTCGCGACCGTTGCGTTCGGCATGGGGATCGACAAGCCCGATGTGCGCTTCGTCGCCCATGCCGGCCTGCCCAAATCGATCGAGGCCTATTATCAGGAAACCGGGCGCGCGGGGCGCGATGGCGACCCGGCGGTGGCGCAGATGTTCTGGGGCGCGGACGATTTCGCGCGCGCGCGGCTGCGTATCGGCGAGGTGGAACCGGCGCGACAGGCGGGCGAGCGGGCGCGGCTGGGGGCGCTCGGCGCGCTGGTCGAGACGGCGGGGTGCCGTCGAGCGATCCTGCTCAAGCATTTCGGCGAAAGTCCGGGGCAAAGCTGCGGCAATTGCGACAATTGCCTGCATCCGCCAGCGGCGGTCGATGCAAGCGTGGTCGCGCAGAAATATCTGTCCGCCGTGTTCCGCACCGGGCAGATGTTCGGCACCGGCTATGTCGAAAGCGTGCTGACCGGCCAGTCGAGCGAGCGCAGCCTGATGAACGGGCATGAGGCGCTGTCGGTATGGGGCATCGTTGCGGGCGAGGAGGCGGCGCTGCTCAAGCCCGTGTCGCGCGCGCTGTTGCTGCGCGATGCGTTGCGCGCCAATTCGCATGGGGGATTGGAGTTCGGTCCCGGCGCGCGGGCGATCCTGAAGGGCGAGGCGCAGGTGGCGCTGGTCGTGCCGCCCAGGCGCGAGCGGCGGCGCAAGGGCGCGGCGGCGGGGGGCGCCGCGGGCGCGGTGGCCAATCCGGTCGGCGATCCGTTGTTCGAGGCGCTGCGCGACAAACGGCGGACGCTGGCCCAGGAGGCGGCGGTGCCGCCCTATGTCATCTTTCACGATTCGGTGTTGCGCGAGATGGCGGCGGCGAAACCGGGGTCGCTCGCCGACCTGGCGCGCATTCCGGGCATTGGCGCGCGCAAGCTGGCGGCCTATGGCGACATTTTCCTGGACGTGATCCGCGAGGCGGCATGATGTGCAATTTGAACAAGATCGCCCTGGTCGCGACCGTCCTGCTGGCCGGTTGCGCGGCGAGCGCGGCGGGTGGCGCGGACGATGCGCCGGTGCGCGAGCGGGTGTCGCTGACCATCAAGAGCTGGGGCAAGCCGTTGTTCGACTGGACGCTCAATCCCGATGGGACGGGGCGATACACCTATTCGGACAATGAAGGGTCGACCGGCTTTCACGATTACAGGCTGGTGATCAAATCGATCAGCGTCGGCCCCGAGGGGCATGCGCAGATCGCCGCGCTGCTCGCGCCGGGACGGCGTTTTGCGGGCGGCGAGATGCCGTGCGAGCGCCGGATTACCGACATGCCCTATGGCCAGATCGGCTGGGGCGATGCACCCGCCGCCACGGTGAAATTCGACCTGGGCTGCCGTTCGGCGCAGGCCGATCCCGTGCTGGAAGGCCTGCAGAAGGCGCAGGACGCGATGATGGCCTGGGCCAAGGATGCGCCGGTCATCGAAACCCGCAGGCCCGAACGCTAGGCCCGGAAATTGGGAGATTGCCGATGAACCCCCGCAGGATCGACGAAACGATTACCGTTGCGCCGCAGATCGACCCGGCGGATGTGACCGAAATCGCGCGCGCAGGCTTTGTCGCGATCGTCAACAATCGCCCCGATGACGAGGAAGGCGGCCAGCCCGCAGGCGCGGCGATCCATGCGGTCGCGGAAACGCTGGGCCTTGCCTATCACGCCATCCCGATCACCCATGCGGGCTTTTCCGGCGCGCAGGTCGAGGCGATGCGCGGCGTGATGGACGCGGCGGGCGGCCCGGTCTTTGCCTATTGCCGGTCGGGCACGCGTTCCACCAACCTGTGGGCGCTGGCACAGGCGAGCGCGGGGGGCGACCCGGCGGTGCTGATCGCGAAGGCGGCGGGCGCGGGCTATGACCTGAACGGCATTCGCCCGCTGCTCGACCAGCTGTCGGGCAAGGCGTCGGGCGGGTGAACTTGTGGCTGGCCGCCGGGTCGCTGGGCGCGGTGCTGGGGCTGGCCGGACTTGCCGCGATGCTGCGGCTGGGCGGCGCGCCGCGACTGGCGGACGGCGATCAGGCGATTGCGGTGGCGCAGGCGCTGGTTCCCGATTTCGACGGCGCGGCGGCGATCGTTGCGACCGGCGGCGACATCGCGGCGGTGGCGGGCGCGGACGGCAGCCTGGTGCTGATCGAGCCGATGGGCGCGCGGTTTCGGGCGCGGCGGATCGTGGCGGCGGCGATCGAGGCGGTTCGGGTGGATGGCGGTGAGCTGGTGGTGAAGCTGGCGGGTCCACCGCGTGCAGTCATTGCGATGGGGGTTGCCGACGGCGTGGCGGCGCAGGCGCTGGCCGAGCGCCTGGGGTATGACAGAGATTGGTCGACACCCAACCCCGGCCCGTGAACCCGGCTCGCGTGATCAACCGACGGTTGTGAAGAAGCGGGACCCCGGCTCAAGGCCGGGGTGACGACAGGTGGGATCGCGGCCTGAGCGATTGGCGACATGTCCGTGTTGCGTCATTGCCGCCCTGTCGCCTATTTACCCCCGTGTAAGGAGAGCGATGTCCGATTTGCCCAGCCCCGT
>CADEEK010000017.1:0-2426 GCA_902826325.1 uncultured Sphingomonadales bacterium | reverse complement strand
GTCGGCCACCGAGTTCGAGTTGTAGCCCTTGCTCCAGAACAGCTCCATCGCCGCGTCCACGATGCGCTCCCTTGATGTGCGTTGCGGGCGCAAATGCCGCCTCCTCCGTCTCTTGATTGAATATTCAACCAAGTCGCTTGTCAACCCGGTTGTTGAATGAATGATCAACTTCTAGCCGAACGGTGCGCCATCGTCACCATTGCGCGGCGCGCGGGGGATCGACTATTGACATCAGTGTAAGGAGAGCGATGTCCGATTTGCCCAGCCCCGTCGATCTGGCGATTCCCGCCTTCGTCCTGCTGATCGCGGCGGAAATGCTGGTGGCGCGGGTGCGGGACCGGTCGCGCTATTGCCCGCGCGATACGCTGACCTCGCTGATGCTTGGGTTTGGCAGCACCATCGCGGGCGTGCTTTCGGGCGGCCTGGTGCTGGCGCTGGCGATGTGGGTGCATCAGTTTCGCCTGTTCGATATCGGCTGGCACTGGGGCTGGTTCGTGCTGGCGTTCGTGCTCGACGATCTGGCCTATTATGGCTTTCATCGCGCGGCGCATCGCGTGCGCTGGTTCTGGGCGAGCCATGTCATCCATCATTCGAGCCAGCATTATAATCTGTCGACCGCGCTGCGGCAGACCTGGACCGGCTTTTTCAGCCTGGCGTTCATCTTTCGCCTGCCGCTGTTCCTGATCGGCTTTCCGCCCGCGATGGTGTTTTTCGTCGCCGGACTGAACCTCGTCTATCAATTCTGGATCCATACCGAGGCGATCGGGCGGATGCCGCACTGGTTCGAGGCGGTGATGAACACGCCGTCGCACCACCGCGTCCACCATGCGACCAACGCGCGCTATCTCGACCGCAACTATGCCGGGGTGTTCATCGTGTGGGACCGCATGTTCGGCACGTTCGAAGGTGAGCGCGAGGACGAGCCGCCGCGTTACGGCATCGTCCACAACCTGCCCGATTTCAGCGTGGTGCGCGCGGCGTTCCATGAATGGGTCGGGATCGCGCGCGACGTGTGGACCGCCCCGAACTGGCACGCCCGGTTGCGCTATTTGTTCGCGCCGCCGGGGTGGAGCCATGATGGAAGCCGCGATACATCAGAGTCGATCAAGGCGCGCTGGCAGGCGGGCCGTGATGTGGTTTGAAGCGCGCGGGCCGGTGCTGCGCAACTGAAAGTTCCAAGTTCGTGGAAGAGGCCGATATCGTCGTCGTCGGTGCGGGATCGGGGGGCAGTGCCGCCGCCGGACGGTTGAGCGAGGGTGGCCGCTATCGCGTTGCGGTGCTGGAGGCGGGCGGGCGCAACAATGGCTGGCGCACGCGGATGCCCGGCGCGATCGCGATGCAGACCCCGGCGACCAATTGGGGGTTCGAAACCGTGCCGCAGCCGGGGCTGAACGGGCGGCGCGGTTATCAGCCGCGCGGGCGCGGGCTGGGCGGATCGGGCGCGATCAACGCGATGCTGTATGTGCGTGGGCACCCGGCGGATTACGATCGCTGGGCGGCGGAGGGCGCCACCGGCTGGGGCTGGGACAAGGTGCTGCCGGTGTTTCGGCGCAGCGAGGCGAACGAGCGCGGCGCCGATGCGCTGCATGGGGCCAGCGGGCCGCTGCATGTCGCCGACCAGCGCCATGTCCATCCCGGATCGCGCGCCTTTATCGACGCGGCGGCGGCGCTGCAGATCCCGCGCAACGATGATTTCAACGGGCCGGTCCAGGCGGGCGCGGGCCTGTATCAGGTGACGCAGAAGGACGGCGAGCGCTGGACCGCGGCGCGCGGCTACCTTG
This sequence comes from uncultured Sphingomonadales bacterium, assembly GCA_902826325.1. Taxonomy (GTDB): domain Bacteria; phylum Pseudomonadota; class Alphaproteobacteria; order Sphingomonadales; family Sphingomonadaceae; genus Sphingomonas. The sequence goes on along the minus strand of CADEEK010000017.1, from coordinate 645 downwards.
CCCCGCGCGACAATCTGGAAGTGATCTGCGACGCGCATGTCGAACGGATATTGTTCGAGGATGGGCGGGTGTGGGGCGTCGCCTATATGCGCGGCGGCCAAAAGCGGATGATCCGCGCCACCCGGGCGGTGGTGATGGCGGGCGGGGTGTTCGGCACGGCACAGACGCTGATGCTGTCGGGCATCGGGCCGGGCGCGCATCTGCGCGAATTCGGCATCGCGGTGCGGGTCGATCGCGGCGCGGTGGGCGGCAATCTGCAGGACCATCTCGACTATGTCGCGGCGTTCGAGACGCGACGCGGCGGGTTCATGGGGCGTTCGCTGGGCGGGTCGATCGCGGGGATGCGTGCGATGGGGCGCTGGTTCCGGCGGCGCGACGGGCAGATGACTTCGCCCTATGCCGAGGCGGGCGCGTTCCTCAAAACCGATCCGGCGCTCGATTTGCCCGATGTCCAGCTTCATTTCCTGATCGCGATCGTCGAGGATCATGGACGCGCCAAGGTGACGGCGCATGGCTTCAGCTGCCATGCCTGTGTGCTGCGGCCGGAAAGCCGCGGGACGGTGCGGTTGCAGTCGCTCGACCCGCGTGTCGCGCCGCTGAGCGACCCGCAATTCTTGAGCGATCCGCCCGATCTTGCCGCGATGA
>CADEEK010000016.1 GCA_902826325.1 uncultured Sphingomonadales bacterium | reverse complement strand
ACGATGGGCGAGGCGCTGGACGTTCACGATTACGCGACCGAGGCGCGGCTGGTCGAACAGTCGGTGCCGGTCGGTGAAACCGTCGGCGATTTCCTCAAGCGGCACGAATATGAAGTGGCGATCACCATGTTCCTGCGCGACGGGGTGCGCGCGACGCCGCTGCCCTCGACCGAATTGCGTGAGGACGATATCCTGATCCTCGGCGGCACCCCCGACAGCCTGGAACGGGTGATCGCCCGCGACAAGCTCGATTTCGTCGGCACCAGCGAGGCACCCGAGAGCCTGGAGGGCGAAGAGATCGGCGTGATCGAGGCGGTGGTGTCCGCCGGATCGCCATTGGTCGGCGGCACCGCCGCCTCGCTGATGCTGCGCCAGCGTTATGGCCTCAACCTGATCGCGGTGTCGCGCCAGGGCGAACGGATCGTGCGCCGCATGCCCAATGTCGTGTTCCGCGCCGGCGATGTCATCGTGTTGCAGGGGCCGCTCGGCGTGTTGCCGCAAACCTTGAGCGAACTGGGTGCGCTACCACTCGCCGAACGCGAACTGCGGCTGGGCAGCGCGCGCAAGGGATTGTTGCCGATCGTCATCCTGGCGGTGGCGATGGCGGCGACGGCGACCGGCGCGGTGCCAGTGACGATCGCCTTTTTCGCGGCCGCCGCTGCGGTGGTGCTGACCGGCGCGCTGCACGTTCGCGACGCCTATGAACATGTCGAATGGCCGATCCTGATCATGCTCGGCGCGCTGATCCCGGTCAGCGACAGCCTGCGCGCGACCGGCGTCACCGAAATCATCGGCCAGTGGCTGTCGGTCACTGCCGCGTCGCTGCCCCCCTGGGGCGCGGTGGCGCTGATCATGGCGGCGGCGATGGCGGTGACGCCGTTCCTCAACAATGCCGCCACCGTGCTGGTGATGGCGCCGATCGCCGCGACCTTCGCCGGCGATCTGGGCCTCAGGCCCGAAGCGTTCCTGATGGCGACCGCGGTCGGTGCGGGCTGCGATTTCCTGACCCCCATCGGCCATCAATGCAACACGCTGGTGATGGGGCCGGGCGGCTACCGGTTCGGCGATTATGCGCGGCTGGGCGCGCCCTTGTCACTGATCGTGCTGGTCGTCGGCACGCCGCTGATCCTGTGGTTCTGGCCGGTGGCATAGCTTGCGGGCGGGACCGTCGATTCCTAATTTGCCCTGAAACGGCGCCCAGCCCCAGCCGCCCATGGCGGGGTCGATGCCATAAACAACCAAGGAGTGCGTTGCCGATGCGAACCCCCGAAGCCGTTGCCGGCATGCCCTGCCCGGTGTGCAAGACCGGCCTGCACATGAGCGACCGTCAGGGGATCGAAATCGACTATTGCCCACAATGTCGCGGCATCTGGCTCGACCGTGGCGAGCTCGACAAGATCATCGAACGCAGCGCTCCGCCCGAACCGCCCGCCGCGCCGCAACCGCCCCAGCCGCCCCAGGGCGGGCCATGGCAACAGGGCGGCGGCCATGCCCCGCACGGCCACGACCCGCGCCATTACAAGTACAAGCGCAAGAAGAGCTTTCTGGAAGAACTGTTCGACTGAGCCGACGCCCGCAGGCGCGGGCGCGGTGCGCCGTTCAGGCGACCGCGCCGAACATCGACTTGACCTCCATGAACTCGGCCAGGCCGTATTTGCCATATTCGCGGCCATTGCCCGACTGTTTGTAACCGCCAAAGGGCAGGTTGGAATCGGGCGGGCTGCCGTTGATATAGACCATCCCGGCACGGATGCGCGACGCGACGCGGCGTGCCGCATCGGGCGGGCCGAACACCACGGCGGACAGGCCATATTCGGTATCGTTGGCGATGCGCACCGCATCCTCTTCGTCCTGATAGGCGATCAGCGTCACCACCGGCCCGAAAATCTCCTCGCGCGCGATCGTCATGTCGTTGCGCACGCCCGAAAACAGCGTCGGCTTGACGAAATAGCCGGTCTCCACGCCATCGGGCCGACCCGGCCCGCCGGTTTCCAGCGTCGCGCCCTCGGCCATCGCCGCGCGGATCAGGCCCTGGATCTTGTCCCATTGCGCCTTGTTGACCACCGGGCCGATATGGCGCCCTTCGGCGGCGGGGTCGCCGGTTTCCACCGCCTTCATCGTCGCGGCGGCGATCGCGGTCGCCTCGGCCATATCCTTTTCATGCACCAGCAGGCGCGACGGCGCGATGCAGCTCTGGCCCGAATTCATGATGACGTTCATCAGTCCCGCCGGAATCGCCTTGGCCAGATCCGCACCGGGCAGCACGACATTGGGCGATTTGCCGCCCAGTTCCTGATGCACGCGCTTGACCGTATCGGCGGCGTTCTTCGCCACCTGAATCCCCGCGCGGGTCGATCCGGTAAAGCTGACCATGGCGATATCTGGATGGCGGGACAGCGCGGTGCCGACGCCCGGCCCATCGCCCTGGACCAGGTTGAACACCCCCTTTGGCACCCCCGCCTTGTCGAGGATCTCGGTAAAGATCGCGGCACAGGCGGGCGCTTCCTCGCTGGGTTTCAGGATCATCGTATTGCCCGCGGCCAGTGCCGGGGCGACCTTGGCGACGATCTGGTTCATCGGCCAGTTCCACGGCGTGATCAGCGCGACGACGCCGATCGGTTCGTGGACGACCAGATTGTTGCCGACCTGCTCCTCGAACGTGAAATCGCGCAGCGCCTGGATCGTCGCCATCAGATGCCCGATGCCGGTGCCGACCTGGGCGGTCTTGGCGAACGAGATCGGCGCGCCCATCTCCGCCGCCATCGCCTCGGCCAGATCGCCGCCGCGCGCCTTGTATTCGGCCAGGATCGCTTCGAGCAGCGCCACCCGCTCCGCAACGCTGGTCTGCGAAAAGCTGTCAAAGGCGCGCTTGGCCGCGGCGACGGCGCGATCGACATCCGCCGCCGAACCCAGCATGATTTCCGTGACCGGCGTCTCGGTCGCCGGATTGATCACCTGATGGCGGGTGCCGGCGTTGCTTTCCGTCCAGGCACCGTCGATATAGTGGTTGACGTAGCTGCGCATCCTCGCCTCCGAACATTCAAAAATTGGGTATGCACGATCAAATGGCGAAGCTTGCGCGGCGTTGCAACCGGCAATTGGAGCAATAGGCATGGCGCGTGTCGCGATCATCGAACGGACTGGCGGGCCCGAGGTCATTCAATGGCAAAGCCGCGAGCTGCCCCCGCCGGGACCGGGAGAGGCGCGGGTGCGGCACGAAGCGGTCGGGCTGAACTTCATCGACACCTATCACCGCAGCGGCCTGTATCGCATCCCGCTGCCCGGCGGGCTGGGGCTGGAGGCGGCGGGCACGGTCGAGGCGGTGGGGGCGGGCGTGACCGATGTCGCACCGGGCGACCGGGTGGCGACGTTCGGCCCCGCGCTCGGCGCCTATGCCAGCGAACGCAATGCCGCGGCGTCCAGCCTGTTCAAACTGCCCGATGCGATCGGGACGGAACTGGCGGCGGCGGCGCTGCTCAAAGGGTGCACGGCGGAGTTCCTGATCGAACGCTGCGCGCGGGTGCAGCCCGGCATGACCGTGCTGCTGCACGCGGCGGCCGGCGGCGTCGGCCAGATCGCGCTGCAATGGCTGAACCATATCGGGGCGATCGTGATCGCCACCGTCGGATCGCCCGAAAAGGCGGCGAAGGCGCGTGCGCTGGGCGCCGCGCACGTCATCGAATATGCGCGTGAGGATATCGCCGCGCGCACCCGTGAGATCACCGATGGGGCGGGGGTGCCGGTGGTGCTGGACGGGGTCGGCGGATCGACCTGGACCGCCTCGCTCGCCGCGACCGCGCGGCGCGGGCTGATCGTCAGTTTCGGCAATGCCGGCGGCCCGGTCGAGGGGGTCGATCTGGCGACGCTCAACCAGCATGGCTCGCTGTTCGTCACCCGGCCCAAATCGACCGATTACTATGTCACGCCCGCCGAACGTGCGGCGGGGGCGGGGCGGTTGTTCGACCTGATCGCGCGCGGCGTGCTGCGTATCGAGATCGGGCAGCGTTTCGCGCTGGAGGATGCGGCGGCGGCACACCGCGCGATCGCGGCGGGCGAAACGGTCGGATCGACGCTGCTAATCCCGTGACCGCCGCCGCCGGATCGCGTGGCGTCAGTCGCGCGGCTCGCGCGACAGGCGGGTGATGAACGCGGCCGCGCGCAACGCCTGCAGCGGGATGGAGGTAAGGTCGATCCATTCGCCATCGGCATGCGCCCCGCCGCCCGCGACGCCCAGGCCCGCCAGCGTATCGACATCGGCGGCGACGAACGCCGAATCCGCCGCGCCGCGCTTCGCCGGGTCCATTTCCGCCATTTGCGGCAGGCCAAGGTCGCGATTGACGCGGTTGAGCTTGGCGAGCAGCGCGCGGTTGCCGTCGGTCGGCGCCATCGGCGGATAGCCGTCCTCAAACGCCAGCGTGGCGCGCGTGCCGGGCAGGTGGCCCGCGACGATCGCCTGCATCGCGGCGCGCGCCTTCGCCTCCTGCGCCGGGGTCAGCGCGCGCAGGTCGCCGCGCGCCACCGCGCCCTGCGCCACGATATTGGTCTTGCCCGCCGCATCGACCTGATAGCCGTTTTCGGCGAGCGTGGCCGGGGTCCCGGCGCCCATCACGCCGATGTTGAAGGTCAGGTTGGGTTCGATCAGCGTGCGGCGAAACGCATCGAGAATCCGGGCCAGCTCATAGGCCGCGCCATAGCCCAGCTCGTCGCTGAACACCCGGCTGCTGTGCCCGGTTTCCCCGGCGACGGTCAGCGTCCAGCTGGTCGAACTGCGGCGGGCGACCGTGCCGAAATCCTGGCCGCCGTCACGCGCCAGATTTTCGAACTCCAGCGCGACATCGGCCCATTTGCCCGCCGCGATCAGGTCGCGCCGCGCGACCGCGACCGGCGTGCCCACCCGTTCCTCGTCCCCGGTCAGCACGATCCGGATATCGGCGCCGTCAAGCGTGCCCGCCGCCTGCATCGCGCGCATCGCCGCGATGATGACGACAATCCCGCCCTTGTCGTCGCCGATGCCGGGGCCGGTCGCGCGATCGCCGTCGCGGACGAACCGGCGAAAGGGCGATTCGGGTTCGAACACGGTGTCGAGATGCCCGATCAGCAACAATCTTTTGCCCCGGCCATTGCCGCGATGCGTCGCGACCAGATGGCCCGCGCGCCCGGTTTGCGCCATGTCGATCCATTCGACGGCAAAGCCCAGCGGTTCCAGCTCGGCGCGGACCATCTCGCCGACAAGGCGCACGCCCGCCAGATTGAGCGATCCGCTATTCTGATCGACCAGCCGCGCCAGCAGCGCGACATGGCGTTCGCGCTCGGCGGCGATGGTGGCGGCCATCTTGCGCTCCGGCGCCGTCGCAGCGGGCGCGGGCGTGGGCGCGGGCGTGGGCGTGGGCGTGGGCGCGATTTGGGCGGCGGCGGGCGCGCCGATCAGCAGCGCGAGCGGGGCGAGGCGGCGAAGCATGGCATCATCCTAGCGCGTGCCCGGCCGACAGGGAAATGGGCGATCCCCGCGCCGATTTCGAATATCGGGTATCATCACATATGGGCCATGACATATGGGCCATGGCGGAATCGCGCGATGGCAATCTGGCGCGCGCGATCGCGACGCCGACGCCGTCGCCCGCGATCGACCCTGCGGCGCATTGACTTTGCGCGCCACGTCCCGCCCAATCCGGTCATGCCGAACCCCAGCCTCTATACGCTCAGCGTGCCGACCCTTCTGCAGACGCTGGGTGCCGTTCAGGACATATTGGCGCGGGCGGCACGGCATTGCGCACAGACCGGCATGGCGGCGGACGATCTGGTCGCGGCGCGGCTGGTGCCGGACATGGCGCCGTTCCACTTCCAGATCGAATCGGTGCGCAACCATGCCGTGTGGGGGCTGGACGCGGTGCGGACCGGCCGCTTCACCTCGCCGCCTTTGGCGGGCGCCGTGCCGTTCGCCGATTTGCAGGCGATGATCGACGAGGCGGTCGCGACATTGGCGGCGGTTTCGCCGGACGAGATCAACGGGCTTGCCGGCCGCATCCTCGACATCGAAATCCGCCAGCCGCGCGATGTCGACGATGCGACGCGGTCCCCCTGGGTGCCGCACATGCTGGCGACGACGCCAGAGGGGTTCCTGCTGTCCTATTCGCTCCCCAATTTCTATTTCCACGCGGTGACGGCGTACAACATCCTGCGGCTGCGCGGCGTGCCGCTGGGCAAATATCATTTTCAGGGCGTGTTGCGCACCCGCGGGGCCGGGACGGACTGACCGGGGGCGCCGATCCGGCGCGCTAGCGCTGGAACGCCTCCACCCCGGCGATGATCCGAGCGACTTCATTGGGGTCGAACCCGCGCAGATCGTCCACCGTTTCGCCGACGCCGATGGCGTGGATCGGCAGCCCGTATTTCTCCGCCGCCGCAACCAGCACGCCGCCGCGCGCGGTGCCGTCCAGCTTGGTCATGACAAGGCCGGTGACGCCCGCAACCTGCTGAAACACCTCGATTTGGCTCAGCGCATTCTGTCCGGTGGTGGCGTCGAGCACGAGCAGCACGTCATGCGGCGCGCCGGGATCGATCCGGCCGAGCACGCGGCGGATCTTGGCCAGTTCGTCCATCAACTCGCGCTTGTTCTGCAACCGCCCCGCCGTATCGACGATCAACACGTCCATCCGCTGATCGGTCGCCTGTTTCAGCGCCTCGAACGCAAGGCCAGCGGCATCGCCGCCCTCCGCGCCCGCGACGATCGGCACGCCGATGCGGTTGGCCCAGGTGGTCAGCTGGCCGATCGCGGCGGCGCGGAACGTGTCGCCCGCCGCCAGCATGACCTTCAGCTTCTGGTCCTTCAGGATCGCGGCGAGCTTGGCGATGGTGGTCGTCTTGCCCGATCCGTTGACGCCGATGACCAGGATGACCTGTGGCCGCGCCTTGTCGGTGGTCAGCACCTGCGCCACCGGGGCCAGCGCCTTTTCGATCTCCTCGGCAACGACCAGGCGGATGCCCAGATCCTCCATGCCGCGCTCGAACTGGCCATCGGCCAGCCGGTCGCGGATGCGCGCGGCGGTGGCGGGGCCAAGGTCCGACGCGATCAGCGCCTCCTCGATCTCGTCCAGCGTCGCGTCATCGAGCCGCGCCGCGCCCAGGCCCGCCAGATTGCCGACCAGCCGGTCGGAGGTTTTCTTGAACCCGCCGAGCAGGCGATCGCGCCATGACGGGCCACTCATGCGATCATTTCCTTCACATCGACTCCATTGTTCGTCACCCCGGCCTTGTGCCGCGGTCCACCGCGCGGCAAGCGTGAAGCAAGCGGTTCCAGCGTCTGGGCGGGCGGCACCGTGGACCCCGGCACAAGGCCGGGGTGACGGCAAGGTTCAGCGGTCAGCATCCCCTCCTGAACACCCGTGATGCGGACCGTCGCGATCGACCCGATCTCGACCTGCGGCATACGGACCTCCGCGAAATTTCCCGCATGACCACGGTCGCCGGGCCGCTCCACCAGAACCGCCTGAGTCGTGCCGATCAGGCCGCGCAGCCATGCCGCGTGCCGTGCCGCCGCCCGTTCGCGCAGCGTCGCCGCGCGCGCCCTGGCGACCTCGCGACCCAGCTGCGGCATCCGCGCCGCCGGGGTGCCGTCGCGCGGGCTGTAGGGAAAGATATGCGCGTGGACGATGTCGCAATCGTCGATCAGCGCGGCGGTGTTGGCGGCCATCGCCGCATCCTCGGTCGGGAACCCGGCGATCAGGTCGGCGCCGATCGCGATGTCCGGCCGCGCCGCCTTCAGCCGCGCGACCAGCGCGACGCTTTGCGCGCGGCTGTGGCGTCGCTTCATCCGCTTGAGGATCATGTCGTCGCCCGCCTGCAGCGACAGGTGGACATGCGGCAAGATCCGCGCCTCCTGCGTCAGCAGCGCGAACAGCCGCTCGTCAATCTCGATCCCGTCGAGCGAAGAAAGGCGCAACCGTTCGACCGATGTATGCGCGAGGATGCGCTCGACCAATTGGCCGAGCGTCGGTTGACCCGGCAGGTCGGGGCCATAGCTGGTAAGATCGACCCCGGTCAGCACCACTTCGCGGTGCCCCGCATCGACCAGCGCGGCGATGCGCTCCACCACCGCGCCCGCCGGCACCGACCGGCTGTTCCCCCGGCCATAGGGGATGGCGCAGAAGGTGCAGCGATGGTCGCAGCCATTCTGCACCTCGACAAAGGCGCGGGCGTGCGCGGCGAAGCTGGCGGCAAGGTGCGGCGCGGTCTGGCGCACCGCCATGATGTCCTGCACCAGCGCGGGTTCGGCCGACGCCCAGGCGGCGGGATCGAGCTTGTTCGTATTGCCGATCACGCGATCGACCTCGGGCATCGCGGCAAAGGCGGCGGGGTCGATCTGCGCGGCGCAGCCGGTGACGACCAGCTGCGCCGACGGGCGGTCGCGGCGGGCGCGGCGGATCGCCTTGCGCGTCTGGCTGACCGCTTCGTTGGTGACGGCGCAGCTGTTGACGACGACGATGTCGTCGGAGCCGATCAGCGTGCGGATCGTTTCGCTTTCGGCGAGGTTGAGCCGACAGCCAAGGCTGATGACCTGTGGCAGGGAGGAGGAGCGCGGCATGGCGGGCGATTTAGGGGCGGGGCGCGGCGAAGTCCATGATGGCGCGGGCGCGGTGCTGGACTTCTGGTTCGGCGCGCTGACGCCTGAGCAGCATTTCGCCAAAGATGATGCGCTGGACGCGACGATCCGCGCGCGGTTCGGCGCGCTGCGCGAGACATTGCTGGCGGGTGGCGCGGCGGGGTGGCGCGGCGCGCCGGAAACGTTGCTGGCGGCGGTGATCGTGCTCGATCAGTTCAGCCGGAACATGTTCCGCGATACCGCGCAGGCATTCGCCGCCGATGCGCTGGCGCGTTCGCTGACGCTGGCGGCGATCGAACAGGGCTGGGATGTGGAACTGGCGCCGGAGCGGGCGGCGTTCCTCTATATGCCGCTGATGCATGCCGAGGACCCGGCGATGCAACGGTTGAGCATGGCGAAGTTCACCGCGCTGGGGCTTGCCGAGAATATCCGCTTTGCGATGGCGCATGCGGTGGTGATCGAACAGTTCGGGCGCTTCCCCAGCCGCAACGCGGCGCTGGGGCGCATATCGACCCCGGCGGAGCGCGACGATCTCGAACGGCCCGATGCCGGCTGATAGGATCGACCGAACAGTCAGCCGACGAGGCGCTGGTCCGCCGACATGTCTGCGGGGTCGGCGACGTCGTGGCTGCGCGGCACGGGCTGCTGCACCAGCAGGCGCCGTTCGCCAAGCAGCTTGCGCGCGGCGATGACCGACAACGGCTTGCCGTAATACCAGCCCTGCGCCTTGGCACAGCCCAGCGCCTTCAGCCGTGCCTCGATGCTCGCATCCTCGACCCCCTCGGCGGTGATCGGCAGGTTCAGGCTTTCGCCAAGGCTCGCGATGGCGTTGACGATCGCGGCGGAATCGGCGCTTTCATTCAGCGAAATGACGAAGCTCTTGTCGATCTTGATCCGGTCGAACGGCAGCGCGCGCAGATGCGCGAGCGAGGAGTAGCCGGTGCCGAAATCGTCGAGCGCAAGCCGCGCGCCCTGATTCTTCAGGCTGCCGACGATCGACTGGGCGAGCGCCAGATTGTCGAACAGGGCGCTTTCGGTGATCTCGATTTCCAGCCGGTTGGCGGGGAATCCGGTTTCGGTCATCACCTTGATGATCTTTTGCGCCAGCCACGCATCGCGCAGCTGCCAGGGCGAAATGTTGACCGACAGGCTGAGCGAGGGGTCCCAGTCGCGCGCGGCGGCGAATGCCTGGTGCATGATCGACAGCGACATGTCGGCGATCATGCCGGTTTCCTCGGCGATCGGGATGAACAGTTCGGGGCTGATCAGGCCGCGGGTCGGATGTTCCCACCGCGCCAGCACCTCGAACCCGTGCAGCTTGCCGGTTTTCAGGTCGATCTGCTGTTCGAAATAGGGGACGATCTCGCCGCGCGGAATCGCGGCGCGCAGACCCGATTCAAGCTCGTTGCGCGTCTGCAGCTCGCGCTCCATCGACTGATCGAACCAGGCATAGCGGCTGCGGCCGCCCTTTTTCGCCGAATACATCGCGATATCGGCGGAGCGCATCAGCGCGTCGATGCTGCTGCAATCGAAATCCGACCGGGCAATGCCGATCGAACAGCTGATATGGACCCGGAACCCTTCGGCATCGAACGGCTGGGCCATGCGCGCGACCAGCTTTTCCGCGATCCGCTCGATCGTGTCGGGCTGGGCCGAATCGAACAGGAAGCCGCAGGCGAATTCGTCGCCGCCCAGCCGCGCGGTCAGCGCGATCGGCGGCATCGCGGCGGCGATCTCGCCCGCCACCGCGCGCAACAGCGCGTCGCCGATGGCATGGCCGTGCATGTCGTTGACCGTCTTGAAATGATCGAGGTCGATGACCATCAGCGCCATCGCCTTGCGCCGCCGCTGCGCGCGCACGAACATCGCCGCGCCTTCTTCGGCAAGGCTGCGGCGATTGTAGAATCCGGTCAGCGGATCGCGGCTGGCGAGCATATGGGCGCGCTCTTCCGCCGCGGCGCGGACCCGCACTTCGTTCGACAGCACGCGGTGGCGGCGCCAGCCGAACAGGATCAGCGCGACATTGAGCAGCAGCGCGATGATCAGGGTGCGGTCGGCGGGCGCACCGCCCGCGAAATAATATTGCAGCGTCTTGGAAAGCACCGCGCTGCCCGTGCCGACAAACATCAGGATCGCCGCGACGCTGATCGCACCGGTGATCAGGTCATTGCCGTTCTGTTCGGTGCTGTCGTCGATGGTGTCGTGTCGTGCCAGCGCCATGCCGCCGGTGCTCCCTTGTCTGCTCAACACGGGGCTATCGCATGGCGAGAGTGTAGAGGGGGTTAAGATGCGGTCGATTCTGGTGGCAAATGGTGCGCCTCGAACGGCGCGCCCCCGAACCCTTTAGGATTCGAAAGGCCGAACGGCCGCCCGAGCTTATGCGAGGATAGCCAAGCGGGCGGATGCCCGCGCCGGCGCCTGAGGCAAACAAAAACGGTGCCGGTTGCAGGAGTCGAACCCGCGACCCCCTGATTACAAATCAGGTGCTCTACCAGCTGAGCTAAACCGGCGCTGGCGCTCCCTTTGCGTCAAGCGATGCCGAACGTCCAGCCCTCCGTTCGCGCAATGTCGGGGTGCAGCGCGGGCGGCGACCACAGGTCGGCGCGGCTGGCATTGGCGCGCAGCCATGCCGCAGACAGCAGCGCATCGGTCGCATGATCGTCATAACGCGCGAGCGGCGCGTGCGGCGCACAGCCCAGCGCGGCGAGCGCGCGATCGAGCGCGTCGGCGTCGCGCAGTTTCGACCGGCCCTTGCGCAGCCCCGCCGCGCGCGCGGCGATCGCGGTATAGATTTCGACCACCACCGCGCCCGACAATGGCACGCGATCGAACGGCCAGACCGGCACCTGTCGGTCCAGCCGGTGCAACAGGCGCATGCCCGCAAAGCTCGCCTTGGCCACCTGCGCCGCGCCGATCGCGTCGAATACCGTCGACGGCTTGGTCGTGCCGTCATGCGCGATCTCACAGGCGCGCCAGTGGAGATAATCGGCCTTTCGCCCGTCGGCGGCGCCAAGGTAGAAATGCCGCCCGCGCCGCGCCGCGATAAATTCCGCCGCACCCAGATCCGGGTCGGCGCTGTGCGCATCGACATAGGCCCACAGGTCGCGCGCCGATCGCGTATCGGTTTCGCCGGGAAGATGCGCGCCGCGCGCGACGAACGGCGCGGAAAAGCTGAAGTCGAACCCGATCAGGGTCGGCGTGCCGCGCTGCGCGATCAGCCAATGCAGCACCGCGCTTCGCGACCAGTGCCGCTCGGGCGGGGCGATCAGGCGCGGCGCGCCGCCACCGTCCTCGCACGCCGCCACCGCGATGCCGGGGTGGCGGACGCCCCGTGCCCCCGACCAGTCGATCGCGACGAACCGGGTGAAGCGATCAGGGGCGATCGCCCGCCGCCTTGCGCTGCGCCGCCTTCAGCCGGTCCCACCAGGCGCGGCGGATACAGGTTTCGATCCGATCGCGCGCGGGGGTGCCATAGCGGACGAGCAGCATCGGATAATTGCGGTAATGATCGGTCTGCCAGAAGGTGTCGGGATCGGTTTCCAGCAGTATCGGCTTTTCGGCATGCGTCACCGACAGCGCGAAGCTGCCCGTTTCGCGGCCGGGCGACATGAACCCCTTGCCGTTCACCTTGGGGCAGGGGGTGCCCCACCATGGCGCCAGTTCGACCCCGTCGAGCGCGAGCGCCACCGCGCAGGCATCGGCCCAATCGACCATCGCGCCATTGGCTCGGTGATCCATCGCATCAGGCATCGCATCACGCATCGCGCCTGACCTGTCGCCGTTCGTCCCACCACGCCATCCGCTCGGCGATGCGCTTTTCCACGCCGCGATCGGTCGGGGTGTAGAAGGTCTGTGGCGGCAACCCGTCGGGCCAGTAATTGTCGCCCGAAAACCCGCCCTCGGCGTCATGGTCATAGGCATAGCCCTTGCCATAGCCGATGTCCTTCATCAGCCGGGTCGGGGCGTTCAGGATGTTCTGCGGCGGCATCAGGCTGCCGGTGTCCTTCGCGCTGCGCCATGCCGCCTTCATCGCGACATAGGCGGCGTTGGATTTGGGCGCGGTGGCGCAATAAAGGCACGCCTGAACGATCGCCAACTCCCCCTCGGGCGAGCCGAGATAGTCATAAGCATCCTTGGCGGCGAGGCATTGCACCAGCGCCTGCGGGTCGGCGAGGCCGATATCCTCGCTGGCGAAGCGGGTCAGGCGCCGCAGGACATAGAGTGGCTCCTCGCCCGCCACCAGCATCCGCGCGAGATAGTAGAGCGCCGCCTGCGGATCGGACCCGCGCAGCGATTTGTGGAGCGCGGAAATGAGGTTGTAATGCCCCTCGCGATCCTTGTCATACACCGCCACGCGCCGCTGGAGAAAGGCGGAGAGGGCGGCGGGATCGAGCGGCGCGTCGAACGACACCGAAAACAGCGTCTCGGCCTGGTTGAGCAGAAAGCGCCCGTCGCCATCGGCGCTGGCGACCAGCGCGTCGCGCGCCTCCGGCGTCAGCGGCAGGGAGCGTTCCACCATCGCTTCGGCCCGGTCGAGCAGGCGCGTCAGCGCGGCGTGATCGAGGCGGCGCAGGATCAGCACCTGCGCCCGCGACAGCAGCGCGGCGTTGAGTTCGAACGACGGATTTTCGGTGGTCGCGCCGACCAGCGTCACCGTGCCGTCCTCGACAAAGGGCAGGAAACCATCCTGTTGCGCGCGGTTGAAGCGGTGGATCTCGTCCACGAACAACAAGGTGCGTTTGCCGCTCCGGGCATGGTCCTTCGCCTCGGCGAATACCTTCCGCAACTCCGCGACGCCCGAAAACACTGCGCTGATCGCGACGAAGCGCAGGCCCACGGCGTCGGCGAGCAGCCCCGCGATCGTCGTCTTGCCGGTGCCGGGCGGACCCCACAGGATGATCGAGCCGAGCTTGCCCGCCGCGACCATCCGCCCGATCGCGCCTTCGGCGCCGGTCAGATGATCCTGTCCCACCACATCGTCCAGCCGTTGCGGCCGCAGCCGATCGGCGAGCGGCCCGTCGGGCGAAGCGGTTGCGTGGGGGGCGGGCGCGGGCCCGCCGAACAGGTCGGCCATGCGGAACGATATAGGAACTTCGCCGCGCTTCGCGAAGGGGCTTGCATCGACCCTTTCAAGATATATCTTCGACGCATCACGACTCGAATATGAAAGGTTTTAATGTTTCGAGGGCATAATCATGGCTTTGGCCCGCATGGCGGGCGCGGGCGGCGGCAATGGGGGCCGTTTACGGTCGAATGGGATGTGCGCGGCGACGGGCGCGGCGGTCGCGGACGGCGGCGCATGTTCGCGGGCGACGAATTGCGGCTGGTGCTGCTCAAGCTGATCGAAGAGGCGCCGCGCCACGGCTATGACCTGATCCGCGAGATCGAGGCGCGGACCGGCGGCGCCTATGCGCCCAGCCCCGGCGTCGTCTATCCGACGCTGACGCTGCTGGCCGAAATGGGGCTGATCGCCGAACAGGACAGCGACGAACCCAAAAAGGTGTTCGCGATCACCAATGCCGGACAGGCGCACCTGACCGAGCGCGAGGAAGCGGTCGAGGCGCTGATGGAACGGCTGGCCGCGATCGGATCGATGCGTTCGCGCAGCGAGGGCAGCCCGGTGCGGCGCGCGATGGGCAATCTGCGCACCGTGCTTCAGCACCGGCTGGGCGATGGCGAGGTGACACAGGATACGCTGCACGCCGTCGCCGACATCATCGACGAAGCGGCGCGCAAGATCGAGCGGTTGTGAAGCGCGTGTCACGCTGGCGGCGAACGCCGATGGCATGGCCATTCGCATCGACGCCAGCGTGACGGGCTGAACGCGCGGTCGAACGCTTCGCCGGTCGCGCGCATGAACTGGGTTGCGCCCGGGCCTAGTCCATTTGGGGGAATCGTCACCCCGGCCTTGAGCCGGGGTCCCGCTTCTTCCGCTTCTTCTTCGAACGGCCAACAAAACGGCACCCCGGCCCAAAACCGGGGCGACGGCTGCTAGGTCCGCCGAGCCGCCCATGCCAGCCACAGCCAGCCCGCAATCAACGCAACCCCGCCCACCGGCGTCACCGCACCCAGCAGGCGCGGCGCACCAAGCGCCATGGCGTAGAGCGTGCCCGCAAAGATCGCGCCGCCCGCAACGAACAGCCAGCCGGGGGCCTTCATCCCCATCCGCGCCGCCACCAGCGCCGCGAGCGCATGGATCAGCTGATATTGCGCGCCGGTGCGCAGCCAGTCGGCGGCCTGTGCCGATGCGCCATGCGCGCCGAACGCACCCGCCGCCACCGCCATCGCGCCCGACAGCGCGGCGAGCACCGTCAGCGCGTTCATCGAAACCATGCCGACAGCCGGTCGGCCTGCGCCACCAGCAAGGCCGCCGCGACGGCGATCGCGGCGCAACTGAGCATCAGCACCGCGCCCGCCGCCATGTCCTTGGCCGCCTTGATCTGCGGATGAATGTCGGGGTGGAGCAGGTCGATCACCGCTTCGAGCGCGGAATTGAGCAGTTCCAGCGCCAGCACCAGTGCGATCACGATAGCGACGATCGCCCACCACAGCGGCGCGGGCCGCAGCAGGATGAGCGCGCCGAGCGCGCCCAGCGCCAGCACCGACTGGGTGCGAAAGCTCGCCTCGCGCCGCCACGCGGTGGCCCATCCGGCCAGCGCAAAGCCGAGCCGCGCGGCAAAGGGGCGGTTCTTCATTCGCCCCCGCCGTCGCCCCCGCGCCCCGACTTGCCATCGGGCGCGGGTTGGTCGGGCGCGCGCCGTTCATGTTCCGCGCGCCAGTCGAGTTCGGGATTGCCGACGATCACTTCGCGGGCGGCGAGCAGGCTGCCCGCTTCATGCTGGACGCGCAGCCGTTCATGGTCGCGGCGGCGGTAGAGATCCTCGGTCCGGTCGATCTCCTCCAGGTCGACGCCCACCGCCTCCATTGCGCGGCGCGCCATGACGATGGCGGATTCGAGCACTTCGCGCACCACGCCCGACGCCGCGCTGCCCTTGAGCTTCAGCAGCGCGCGGCGGTCATAGGTGCGGATGAAGATCGCGGCCTGCGGAAAGCTCTCATGCACCGCCTCGACCAGTTCGGGCGACACCTTGTCCCCGTCCATACAGAACAGGATCAGCTGCGCTTCCGCCCCGCCCGCCTGTCGCAACAGGTCGAGCCGGGTGCCGTCGCCATAATAGACCTTGGCGCCGAACTGGCCGGCAACGTCGATCATCTCGATATCGGTGTCGATCAGCGTCACCGAAATGCCCTGGGCATTCAGCATCTGGCCGACCGTCTGGCCGAACCGGCCATAACCGACGATCAGCGCGCTGGCGCCGTCCGGCACCGGGGCGTCGCGTTCGCCCGACGCGGTCGTTTCCTCGGCGCGAACGCGGCTGGTGAACATCATCAGGAACGGCGTGGTGGCCATCGACAGGGTGACGACGGCGCTGAACACGCTGACCGCTTCGGGCGCGATCAGCAGGGCGTTCTGCGCCTGCGCGAACAGGACGAAGGCAAATTCGCCCCCCTGGCTGAGCAACAGGCCGAGCGCGAGCGCGGAGCGCCAGGGCATGCGGAACGCCATGGCAAGGCCGGTGATGACGGCGGTCTTGGTCGCGATCAGCGCCATCGCCATCGCGAACACGAACACCGGCCGCTGAGCGATCGCGCCCAGGTCCAGCAGCATCCCGACCGACAGGAAGAACAGGCCGAGCAGGATCGAGCGGAACGGTTCGATATCCGCCTCAAGCTCGTGGCGATAGGGGCTGTCGGCCAGCATCACGCCCGCGACGAACGCGCCAAGCGCGGTGGACAGGCCGAGCGACTGCATCAGCGCGGCGCTGGCGACGACGGTGAACAGCCCAGCGAACACGAACATCTCGCGCTCGCCCCAATTGCCGATCAGGCGGAACAGCGGGCGCAGGATATAGCGACCGGCCAGCACCAGCCCGGTGACGGCGCCGAGCGTATAGAGCGCGAGCAGCCATCCCGGCGGCCCCGCGCTGTCGGCGGGATTGCGGCTCATCACCGCGATGATGGTGATCAGCGGGACGATCGACACGTCCTGGAACAACAGCGTCGAAAAGGCGCGCTCGCCGAACGGCGTGCGCAGCCGCCCCGCCGATTGCAGCATCGGCAGCACCTGCGCGGTCGAGGACAGCGCGAGCGGCAGGCCGAGCGCGAGCGCGGCGGCGAGCGAGAAGCCGGCGCCGAACATCACCACCGCGGTGATGGCGAGGCCGCACAGCACCACCTGCACCAGCCCGAAACCGAAAATGTCGCGCTTCATCCGCCACAGCCGCGCGGGGCTCAGCTCCAGCCCGACGAGGAACAGCAGCAGCGCGATGCCGAATTCGGCGACGACCATCTTGTCCTGCGCATCGCCGACCAGGCCGAGCATCTGCGGCCCGACCACCGCGCCCGCGACGAGATAGCCCAGCGTCGCCCCCAGCCCCATGCGGCGGAAAATGAGCACGAACAGCAGCGCCGCGCCCAGCAACGGGGCATATTCGGCGACGAAATTATGGCCGCCCTCCGCCATCAGCGCGCGGCCTTTGCGCGGGCGGCGCTGGCGGCGGCCTGTGCCACCGCCTGTGCCACCGCCTCGAACGGCAGGCGGATCGAGGCGTGGCGGGCGCTGTGCGGCAGGGCGGGGGCGAGCAGGTCGAAACCCGGCCAGTCGGGCAGGGCATCGCGTTCCCCCGCCAGCCATGCCGTCAGCGCGTCGCGTGCGGCGGCCAGCGCGTCGGGCGCACAACCGATGGCATGGGTCGCCATCAGCGCCGCCGACGCCTGCCCCAGCGCGCAGGCACGCACTTCAACCCCCAGCGCCGCGACCCGGCCGTCATCGCCCAGATCGACATCGACGATCACCTCGCTGCCGCACACCGGCGAGCGTTTCGCGACGCTCGCCATCGGGTCGGTCAGCCGCCGGTGATGCGGGATCGAGGCCGCGAGCCGCAGGATCTGGGTGTTGTAGAGCGGCGCGTTCATTCGTCCGATGTATCCCCGCCCGCGACATTGGCAAGCACGGCATCGGTATCCTCGCCGAATACCGGTTCGCCGCGCCGTCGCCGGTCGACGAATTCGGCGATGCTGGCGCTGGTCGCGTTGAGCAGCGGATAGGTGCGCGATTGCGTCATCCAGTCGGGCCGCTGCGCCGGGCCGCCGCCGACCGTATCGACCACCAGCGTGATCAGCAGAAAGCCGAGACTGACCAGGATCAGGCCCTTCAACGCGCCAAAGCCGATGCCCAGCGCGCGGTCGATCGGCCCCAGCAACCCGCTGCGCGTGCGCGATCCGATCGAATTGGCGACCATCCGCCCGCCGAACCAGGTCACGCCGCTGATCAGTGCAAAGGCGAGCACGGCGGCGCCCTGCACCGTCCCCACCGGTTCGGCCAGCGCGGCGGCAACCGGCGTGTGGAACAGCCGCAGCGCCAGCACGACGAACAGCCATGCCAGCAGCGACAGCACTTCGGTGACAAAGCCGCGCATGAACCCCATCACCGCGGCGCCACCCACCGCGATCAGCACCAATATGTCGATTGCGGTCAGTCCCATCGCGTTTCCATGCCCTTGCCCATCGCCGCTCATACCGCGCGCGCGGGGCTTGTCGAAGCCCCGTTTTTCGCTAGGGGTGCGGCGCGCCCGGCCGGGGGGAGAGGGGGCCGTGCATACGGGCATCCCGCCCGGCATTTCTGGTTGGGACACCGCCCGCATGACTGCCCATCATCCGCTTCGCGGCGTCCTGTCGTTCATGGCCGGCCTGTTCCTGTTCGCCTGTCTCGACACGACGATCAAATATCTGTCCGCCCGCTATCAGGTCCCGGCGATCATCGCCGTGCGCTACCTCGTCAATCTGGCGCTGATGACCGCGCTGCTCGCGCGCACCCATGGCCGCGAAATGGTGGTAATCCGGCGCCCCGCCTGGGTGCTGGGTCGGGCGCTGGCGCTGTGCCTCGCCTCGATCTCGATGGGGCTGGCGTTGCAGCGGATGCCGGTCGCCGAAACCAGCGCGATCCTGTTCTTCGCCCCGGTGGTGGTGATCCTGGCCGCCGGGCCGCTGCTGGGCGAACGGGTCGGCGCGATCGGCTATCTCGCCGCCGCGCTCGGCTTTGTCGGCGTGTTGTTCATCGTGCGGCCGGGCGGCGGGCTCGATCCGCTCGGCATCGGTTTTGCCGCAATGGGGATGCTGGCGACGTCGGCCTATCAGCTGCTGTCGCGCCATCTCGCGTCGAGCGAGACGACACTCGCGCTGCTCTTCTATACCGCGCTGACCGGGACGGTCGTGTTCGGCCTCGCCGCGCCCTGGTTCATCAGCGACCGGGCGCCGTCGGGCCTCGAAATCCTGCTGTTACTCAGCCTTGGCGTCTATGGCGGCCTTGGCCATTTCCTGTTCACCGCAGCCTATCGCGAGACGGCGGCGTCTGTGCTGGCCTCGATGAACTATATGCAGCTGCTGTTCGTCGGCCTGCTCGGCTGGCTGGTGTTCGCGCATGTCCCCGACGCGCTCAGCCTGACCGGCATGGCGATCATCGCGCTGTCGGGCGTGATCGCGGCGGCGCGGAGCCGCAGGCCACCGGTCAAGCGGACGGTCTGACCCTGAACCGGGCGCTCACCGCCCCAGCATGTGATCGACGAACGCGCCAAGATTGCGGAAACCGGTCAGCGAAACCGTCCCCTCCTTACCCTGCGCCGACGGCACCAGCGCGCGGGTGAAGCCGAGTTTCCCCGCCTCTTTCAGCCGCAGCGCGCCATGCGCCACCGGGCGCACCTCGCCCGACAGCGCGATTTCGCCGAACGCCACCGCATCGGCGGCGACCGGCCGTTCGGAAAGGGCGGAAACGAGCGCGGCGGCGACCGCCAGATCGGCGGCGGGGTCCTGCACGCGATAGCCGCCGGCGATGTTCAGATAGACTTCGCTGGTCGAAAAACTGAGGCCGCAGCGCGCCTCCAGCACCGCCAGGATCATCGCCAGCCGCCCGCTGTCCCACCCCACCACCGCGCGGCGCGGCGTCGCGCCGGAGGCAAGGCGGACGACGAGCGCCTGGATTTCGACCAGCACCGGCCGCGTCCCTTCCAGCGCGGGAAAGACGACCGTGCCGGTGACATGTTCGTCGCGTGCGGTAAGGAACAGCGAGGACGGGTTGCCGACCTCCGCCAATCCCGCCGCTTCCATCGCGAACACGCCGATCTCGTCGGTGCCGCCGAACCGGTTCTTGACCGCGCGCAGGATACGATACTGATGGCTGCGCTCGCCCTCGAACGCCAGCACGGTGTCGACCATATGTTCGAGCACGCGGGGCCCCGCCAGGCTGCCGTCCTTGGTGACATGGCCGACCAGCACCACCGCCGTCCCGCGTTCCTTGGCGAAACGGATCAGTTCCTGGGCCGATGCGCGAACCTGGCTGACCGTGCCCGGCGCGCCTTCGATCAGGTCGCTGTGCATCGTCTGGATCGAATCGATCACCAGCAGCCGGGGCGGGGTGGCATTGCCGAGCGTGGTCAGGATGTCGCGGACCGATGTCGCCGCCGCCAGTTGCACCGGCGCATCGCCCAGGCCCAGTCGCCGCGCGCGCAGCCGCACCTGATCCGCCGCCTCTTCGCCGGAAATATAAGCAACGCCAATGCCTTGCAGCGCCATCTTCGCAGCGGCTTGCAGCAATAACGTCGATTTGCCGATCCCCGGATCGCCGCCGATCAGCGTCGCCGATGCCTCGACGAACCCGCCGCCCAGCGCGCGGTCCAGCTCCGCGATCCCGGTCGCCATCCGGTCGGGCAACGGCACCTGCGCATCCAGGCCCGACAGCGCGATGGGCCGCCCGCCGCCCTGCAGATTATGCTTGGCGGCAAAGGGCGTGACCACGCCGCCCGCATCCTCGACCAGCGTGTTCCAGTCGCCGCAATCGACGCATTGTCCTGCCCATTTGGACGAGACGGCGCCGCATTGCTGGCAGACATAGCGTTTTTGAGCCTTGGCCATGCGCCCGCCATAGCCAAAATGGAACGATTGGGGAACAAGCGATTTGCGTTCAGCGCGCGTCGAGTTCGCTGCCGCGTTTGAGCACCCGGCCGCCATCGGCCTGTTCGATCAGATAGGCGGGGTTGTCCGCCGTTCCGTTCCTGACGATGCAGCTGCCCTCGATCGTGCGCTGCACCCGGCGGTCGAACCGTTCGGCGACCTTGCCGTTGGCGGTGCCGTCGCCCCATGACCAGGACACGGTCTGACCCTTGCGATAGCGGTTCGACATGGCGGCTCCTTCCGCGTCACCAAACCCGGTGTCGGGCGGGTGGTTCCGCGATGCTGGCGCTTCCGCGCGCGCGGCCATGATGCTGGCGCTCACGCATGCGCGCGGCTATGTGGCCGCGATGAAGCCCACCGACCTTCGTGTCGCGCTGTTCAGCGGCAACTATAATTATGTGCGCGACGGCGCCAATCAGGCGCTGAACAAGCTCGTCCGCCACCTGCTCGATGCCGGGGTGCAGGTGCGCGTCTATTCGCCGACGGTCGAACCGCCCGCCTTCGCGCCCGAAGGCGATCTGGTCAGCGTGCCGGCGCTGCCGGTGCCGGGGGGGCGCGGCGAATATAAGGTGGCGCTGGGCCTGCCGCGCGGCCCGCGCGCCGATCTGGAAGCGTTCGCGCCCAATCTGGTCCATGTGTCGGCGCCGGAATTCCTTGGCCATGCGGCGGTCAAATGGGCGCGCGCACGCGGGATCGCGACGGTCGCCTCGCTCCATACGCGGTTCGAAACCTATCCGCGCTATTATCGGCTGGGCTTTGTCGAACCGCCGCTGATCCGCCTGCTCACCCGTTTCTACAACCGGGTCGACAGGGTGATGGTGCCCGGCGATTCGATCGCCCAGCTGATCCGGCAATGGGGGGTGACGACTCCGATCGGCATCTGGTCGCGCGGCGTGGATCATGCGCGGTTCAATCCGGCGCGGCGCGACGATGCGTGGCGCCGTTCGCTCGGCATCGCCGACGACATGCCCGCGATCGGTTTTCTCGGGCGGCTGGTGCTCGAAAAGGGGCTGGACATCTTTGCCGATGTCGCGCGCGAACTGACGCGGCGCGGGGTGCCGCATCGCGTCCTGGTGGTGGGTGAGGGGCCGGCGCGCGACTGGTTTGCGGGGCAGGTGCCCGATGCGATCTTCACCGGCTTTCAATCGGGCGATGATCTGGCGCGCGCGGTGGCGGGGATGGACGTGTTCTTCAACCCGTCGATCACCGAAACCTTCGGCAATGTGACGTCCGAAGCGATGGCGTGCGGGGTGCCGGTGGTGGCGGCGCGGGCGACCGGCGCGATGGACCTGGTGGTCGACGGCGTCACCGGCTTCCTGGTTCCGCCGCGCGATGTCGGCGCCTATGCCGATGCGATCGAGCGGCTGGCGCGCGATGCGGCGTTGCGGCGCGCGGCGGGGGCGGCGGGGCATGCGCGCATGGCCGCCCATGTCTGGGACCGCGTCAATCAGGCCGTGCTCGACGCCTATCTTGAGGTGATGGCGGCGCGTTGACGCCTGATCGAACGCTTTGCCGCCTCATGCGTTGTCCTCTTGAGAAAGAGGAGAGATCTCATGCAGAACATGACCGAAACCCCCAATCGCCTGATCGCATCCGACCGGGTCGAAGGCACCAGCGTCTATGGTCCCGACGGTGAGAAGCTGGGCTCGGTCGAACGGTTCATGGTCGACAAGGTATCGGGACAGGCCGAATATGCCGTGCTGGCGTTCGGCGGCATCTTCGGCATCGGTCACGATCACTATCCGGTGCCGTGGAAGGCGCTCGACTATAATCCCGACAAGGGCGGCTATATGGTCAAGCTGACCCAGGAAAAGCTGCAGGACGCGCCGCATTACAATTCGGAGGGCGAGGAACCTGCCTATGACCGTGCCTATGGCGAGCAGGTCCATAATTATTACGGCTACCCCTATCTGTAACAGGGGTCAGTCGCGCGGGCGCCGCCACTCGCCGGTCTCCATCCATTGCAGCAACGGCTTCAACGGCAGGATCCAGGCGATACCGGTGACGATGTAGAAGATCAGCTGGACGAGGAACGGCCAGCCGCCGATCGTCGCCGAAAAGCTGGCGATCGCCACGCACCAGATGACGATCAGCGCGACGATGGCGAGCGCGCCCGCGGGTTTGCGCCACGATGGCGTCATGCCGCCGCCTCCCCGTAACAGCCATCCTCGGTGACGGCGCCGTGCAGGGCCATGTCCCAGTCGTCGGTGGCGAGCGTCTCGACGCGCTGCACCGACCAGGCGATGCCGATCCGCCAGATATCGGGGAATTGCGCGAAATAACGGTCGTAAAAGCCCGCGCCCTGGCCCAGCCGGTTGAGGCTGCGGTCAAAGGCGAGCAGCGGCGTCAGCGCGATCTGCGGGGTGCGTTGTGGCGCATCGGGTATCGGCTGGCGCAGGCCCAGCGGGCCATCGACCAGCGGCTGTCCCGGCCGCCATTCGAAAAAGCGCAGCTCGGACGCACGATCGGTCACATGCGGCAAAACGATGGTGCAGCCGCGTTCGGCCGCGGCCCAGGCGATCGCGCTCGGGTCCGCCTCGCTGCCGACGGGCAGATAGCTGGCGACCACCACCCCCGGCGCGAACCGCGCGACCAGCGCCGGCGGCGCCTCGATCGCGCCGCCGATGGTCATCGCGAACTCGTCGCGCAATGCGCGCATGCGGGCGCGCAGCGTCTTCTTGTCGTCGATCATCGCGCGCTTCGCTAAACCGGATAGGTCCGCAGCGCCAGCCTGCGGAGCTTGTGTTAGGTCGCCGCACCGGCCGTTGCTTTTTTAGCGGGCGAAGCCCGCTAAAACAAAAAAAGCGCCCGGCGCGGCGACCCCAAAAAAACGTGGCGGAACCACCATGGGCCGGTTGCCGTGATATCCACTGACGCCC
>CADEEK010000015.1 GCA_902826325.1 uncultured Sphingomonadales bacterium | reverse complement strand
GCGGCGCGCACACTGGACGCATTCGCGCAAGCGAGCCCCGAATGGAGTAAGACCGAATGAGACTTGCCGCTGCCCTGCTGATCCTGCCGCTGCCCGCCGTGGCGCAAGAGATCGTCGTGACCGGGCGCGGGCTGGAAGCCCCGCCGGGCGAGGCGGCCTATGCCGTGGCCGAGATCGGGCGCGAGCGGTTGACGCAGACCGCGAGCGGGCGGTTCGAGGACGTGCTGCGCGACGCCGCTGGGGTGGCGCAGTTCCGCCGCGCGGATTCGCGCTCGTCGCATCCGACCGCGCAGGGCATCACCTTGCGCGGGCTGGGCGGCAACGCGTCGAGCCGTGCGCTGCTGCTGCTCGACGGGGTGCCGCAGGCCGATCCGTTCGGCGGCTGGGTGCCGTTTCCGGCCTATCTGCCCGAGCGGCTGGGGAGCGTGCGGATCACGCGCGGCGGGGGCAGCGGCTATCATGGCGCGGGCGCGCTGGCGGGCACGGTCGAGCTTTTCAGCGCGGGGCCCGAACTGCTCGGGCCGCTGGCGGTGACCGGATTCTATGGCAGCCGCGAGTCGGTCGATCTGGTCGCCACCAGTGGCGTGCGGCTGGGCGGCGGCGCGCTGACGCTGGCCGGGCAATATGCGCTCAAAAGCCTGCATTATTGTTTCGAGAAGCGCGTGGGCCCGGTGGCCGCGGCGTTCCTGCAGTCGATCGCGCGGCACCGCGATCTGGCGGCGCAGGTGCAGGTATCGGACCTTTACGCTGCGCCATGGCCCGTTCGGCGATCGCACGTCGCGACATTGAAGCACGATAAACAACCCTATCATACAGGAGAATGCCCATGACGATCGACCTGAGCGGCCAGGTTGCCATTGTTACCGGTTCCGGCGGTGGATTGGGGCGCGAACATGCGCTGTTGCTGGCCGCGAGGGGCGCGAAGGTCGTGGTCAACGACCTGGGCGGTTCGGTTGCGGGCGTCGGCGCATCGACCGATGCGGCGCGCGCGGTGGTTGCCGAGATCGAGGCGGCGGGCGGCGAGGCGATGGCGAGCGGCGCGTCCGTCACCGATTTCGGCCAGATCGAGGCGATGGTCGCCGAGACGATGGCGCGCTGGGGCCGGGTCGATATCCTGGTCAACAATGCCGGTATCCTGCGCGACAAGACCTTTGCCAAGATGGAGCTGTCCGACTTTCGCGATGTCGTCGACGTGCATCTGATGGGCGCGGTCCATTGCACCAAGGCGGTGTGGGAAATCATGCGCGAGCAGAAATATGGGCGGATCGTGATGACGACATCGTCATCGGGCCTGTTCGGCAATTTCGGCCAGTCCAACTATGGCGCGGCCAAGATGGCGCTGGTCGGGTTGATGCAGACGCTGTCGCTGGAGGGCGAGCGTTACGGCATCAAGATCAACTGCCTGGCGCCGACCGCCGCGACGCGGATGATGGAGGGCCTGTTGAGCGAGGAGGCGAAGCAGGCGCTGTTGCCCGCAGCGGTCAGCCCCGGCGTGCTGGCTTTGGTCGGCCCGGACGCGCCGACGCGAACGATTTTGTGCGCCGGTGCGGGCAGTTTCGAACAGACGCAGCTGATCCTGACCCATGGCATCCATGTCGGCCACGCGCCGGACGCGGCCGAACAGATCGCCGCGAACTGGGCGGCGATCGCCGATCAGCAGGGCAGCGTGGTGCCCGACAATGCGGGCGCGCAGGGCGCGGTCGAGATCAAGAAGCTGATGGAAGCGATCGGCAAATAACAACGTCGACGGGCGCCGACCGATCCAGGCCGGTGGCGCCCGTCCACCTCGCCGCCGATGCGGCGGCGGCCGCACCGGCGTTTCGGGCGAAGCTAGTCCGGCCGGTCGATCAGCACGGCGGTGAGCAGGGCGGGCGTATCGCCTTCGCATACCCAGGCATGGTTGGTCGCGCGCTGGACGACGACATCGCCGGGGCCGAGCGTATGTTCTGAATCGTCGAGCAACAGCGTGACCCGGCCGCTGATGACCGTGATGAGGTCGAGCGTCCTGGTCAGGTGCATGCCGGGATGGCGGGTGACATCGGGTTGCACGTCGACATCGGCCATCCGCTTGAACGCCGCCGCAAAGCCGGGGCGGAATTTTTCGACCGGCACGCCCTGGGGTAGCGGGTGGACCGTGAACCAGCGCAGCTTCACGCCGCCTGGCAGCGGGAGCAGCGCGGCGGTTTCATAGTCCTGGATCGCGCTCGACCCATCGTCGCTCCACGCTTCGTAAAGGCCGTCGCCGGGGGCGAACTCCAGCACCGGATCGGGCGGGCCGTCGACCATGCCGAACGACCGGCCGTTCGCGTCATTGGCGGTGACGATGCGCCGCAGCGTGGTGGGCAGCGCGGCCCAGTCGCGGCCCGCGCCGCTTTCGTCCGGCCCCGTCACAGGCGGCGTCCCGAACGAAGGCTCGACCGCGCGAGAAACCGATCGTCCATGTCGGGATATTCGGGGGGAACGCCGTTCTGGCGAACGTTCAAATGGGCGAAAGATCCATTTTTCATGCGGCTGTCCATCTCCTCCAACGCGGCGTCCATCGACCGTTTCCGGCACGCAGGCGCTCGCTGGATCGAGTGTTCCCTTATGCCCGCCCGTCTTGTCAATGCCGTGGGGCAGGGGTGCAGGCGACCGAAGTCGCGCGGCGTGAGGTTGCACTTTCCCGACAACCCCGCTAAGCGGCGCGCAACCGTTCCCTGGAACGTGACGCATTGCCACCCCATCTGGGTGACGCTGGCCGACGAGGTTTCGTCCGCCGGCGTGTTTTGCGTTTACGCGCCGGGTAACATTGGAGAAGCGAGTGTTCGATAATCTGAGCGAGCGGCTGGGCGGGGTATTCGACCGCCTTAAGGGCCGCGGCGCGCTGACCGAGGCGGATGTGCGGACCGCGATGCGCGAAGTGCGTATCGCGCTGCTCGAGGCCGATGTCGCGTTGCCGGTCGCGCGCAGCTTTGTCGACAAGGTGACCGAGGAAGCGGTCGGCCATCAGGTGCTCCGCTCGATCACGCCGGGGCAGCAGGTCGTCAAGATCGTCAACGACGCGCTGATCGCGATGCTCGGCCCGGATACCGCCGAACTCGAACTCGATGTGACGCCGCCCGCCGTGGTGATGATGGTCGGCCTGCAGGGGTCGGGCAAGACGACGACGACGGCCAAGATCGCCAAGCTGCTCAAGAAACAGGGCAAGAAGGTGATGATGGCGTCGCTCGACGTCAATCGCCCCGCTGCGCAGGAACAGCTGGCCGTGCTGGGCACGCAGATCGAGGGCGCGACGCTGCCGATCGTCGCCGGACAGCAGCCGGTCGATATCGCCCGGCGCGCGTTGCAGGCGGCGAAGCTGCAGGGTTTCGACGTGCTGATCCTCGACACGGCGGGCCGTCTGCATGTCGACCAGCAGCTGATGGACGAGATGAAGGCGGTTGCCGACATTTCGAAGCCGCAGGAAATCCTGTTGGTGGTCGACAGCCTGACCGGTCAGGACGCGGTCAACGTCGCGCAGAATTTTTCCGATCAGGTGTCGCTGACCGGCGTGGTGCTGACCCGGATGGACGGCGACGCGCGCGGTGGCGCGGCGCTGTCGATGCGCGCCGTCACCGGCAAGCCGATCAAATTTGCGGGCGTCGGCGAAAAGCTCGACGCGATCGAGCCGTTCCATCCGCAGCGCGTCGCGGGCCGCATCCTGGGGATGGGCGATGTCGTGTCGCTGGTCGAAAAGGCGGCGCAGGCGATCGAGGCGGAAGACGCCGAGAAGATGGCGGCGCGGCTGGCCAAGGGCCAGTTCGACATGAACGACCTGCGCAGCCAGCTGGCGCAGATGCGCAAAATGGGCGGCATCGGTGCGCTGGCGGGCATGATTCCCGGCATGAAGAAGGCGCAGGCGGCAATGGCCGCGGGCAATGTCGACGACCGCATCCTGTTGCGGATGGACGCGATGATCACGTCGATGACGCCCAAGGAACGCGCCAAGCCCGAACTGCTCAACGCCAAGCGCAAGATCCGTGTCGCCAAGGGATCTGGCACGACCGTTCAGGACGTCAACAAGCTGATCAAGATGCACCAGGAAATGTCCACCGCGATGAAGCGCATCAAGAAGATGGGCGGCATCAAGGGGTTGATGGGCATGCTGGGTAAAGGCGGCATGGGTGGCCTGGGCAATGCGCTGGGCGGGCCGCAAATGGGCGACATGATGGGCAAGCTGGGCGGTCCGGGCGGCGGATTGCCAGGGTTGCCGAACGGCGCGGACATCCCGCCCGACCTCGCGAAATTATTGAAGAACAAGAAGTAAGTTTCAGATTTTAGAGAAGGAAGAAATACATGGCACTCAGCATGCGTCTGTCGCGTGGCGGCTCGAAGAAGCGGCCTTATTACCGGATCGTCGTCGCCGACGCGCGTTCGCCGCGGGATGGCAAGTTCATCGAGAAGATCGGTACCTACAACCCGCTGCTCGCCAAGGATTCGGGCGAGCGCGTCAAGCTCGACACCGATCGGGCGAAGCATTGGCTGGGCGTTGGCGCGCAGCCGACCGACCGCGTTGCCCGCTTCCTCGACGCCGCCGGTGTCCGTGAGCGTGCCGCGCGCAACAACCCGAACAAGGCCGAGCCGGGCGAAAAGGCCAAGGAGCGCGCCGAAGAACGGGCCGAGAAGCTGAAGGCCGCCGAGGAAGCCGCCGCCGAGGCCGCCGCCGCCCCGGCCCCCGAAGCGGTCGAGGAAGCCCCGGTCGAAGCGGCTGCCGAAGAAGCCCCCGCCGAAGAAGCCCCCGCCGAACAAGCAGCGCCGGAAGCCGCCGCTGACGAAGCCCCTGCCGCTGAAGACGCCGGCGAGGAAAAGGCCGAGGGCTGATCCTTTGTCCGCCGATCGCCCCGTCACGCTGGCCGTTATTGTCGGCGCGCATGGCGTGACGGGCGAGGTGCGGCTGAAGGTCTTTGCCGAGGATCTGTCGGCGCATCGCCATTTCAACGGCGGTGCGCTGACGCTCAAATCGGTGCGCGCCGGGAATAACGGCGCGATTGCCCGCTTTGCCGAAATTCCCGACCGCACCGCCGCCGAGCGGCTGCGCGGCACCGAATTGACGGTTGCCCGCGATGCGCTGCCGCCGCTGGGCGAGGGCGAATATTATCATGCCGATCTGGTCGGTCTGGCCGTGGTCGATGAACGCGGCGCGGCGATCGGCACCATTGCGACGGTCGAGAATTTCGGCGCGGGCGATGTGATCGAGATCGAGCGGCCGGACGGCAAGCGCTTCATGGTGCCGATGCGGGCAGAGGCGGTGCCGCATTGGGATGGCGAGCGGCTGACGCTGGCCAACGGCTGGGCGGGATAACGCCCGCTTTACATATCCAATTGGTTATATAATCTGGCGGCTATGGACGAGTCGCTCGATCTTGCCTTTGCCGCTCTTGCCGATCCCACCAGGCGGGCGATCCTGCAGCATCTTTCGCGCGGGGAGGCGAGCGTCGCCGCATTGGCCGAGCCGTTTTCGCTCAGCCAGCCGGCGATTTCCAAACATCTGCGCGTGCTCGAACGCGCGGGCCTCATCGAAACGGGCCGCGCGGGTCAGTCGCGGCCACGCCGGTTGAAGCGCGAAGCGATCGCCGAACCGGTCAAATGGCTGGAGCGGCTGGGCGGCGACTGGGATGCCAGGTTCGACCGGCTCGACACCTATCTTTCGACCCTCAATGAGCAGGACAAACGATGACCGATCAACGCACCACGCCCGTCTTTACCATTCAGCGCCGGTTCGACGCGCCGATCGAACGGGTGTTCGACGCCTGGGCCGATCCGGTGCAGCTGGAACGATGGTCGGGACCGACCGGGTCGCAGGTGACGGTGCTGACCGGCCAGATCGCGAGTGGGGAGACGATGCATTCGCTGTTCACGGCGGCCGATGGCGCGGTGATGCACACGCTGGTCCGTTATCATCAGGTCGATCGTCCCGAGCGGCTGGTTTACGACCAGAGCTTTGCCGACGCGGCGGGCAATATCATCAAGGCGCCGTTTTTCGATGTGTGGCCGCATGTCATGCGCACCGACATCCGGTTCGTCGCCGATGATGGCGGCACCCGGATCACGCTGACCTGGACCCCGGTCGATGCGACGCCGGAAGAAGAAGCGATGTTCGCCAGCATGATGGAATCGATGACCGGCGGCTGGAGCGGCAGTTTCGACCGGCTGGACGAGGTGCTGGCCGAAGCGGCCTGACCGGACGGCGCCCGCCGGACGCACGCCAATCGCGCGCTTGCCAATCGGCGTCGGAGCGGCGAACAGGCGCGATGCCCTTCGCCGCCACCGTCCTGACGCTGTACCCGGAGATGTTTCCCGGGCCGCTTGGCCTGTCGCTGGCGGGGCGCGGGCTGGCGGAGGGGAAATGGTCGCTCGACACGGTGCAGATCCGCGATTTCGCGACCGACCGGCATCGCACGGTGGACGACAGTCCGGCGGGCGGCGGCGCAGGCATGGTGCTGAAGGCCGATGTGCTGGCCGCCGCCTGCGACAGCGTCGGTTACGACCGCCCGATGCTGGCGATGACGCCGCGCGGCGCGCCCTTGACCCAGGCGCGGGTGCGCGAGCTGGCGGCGGGTCCGGGCGTCGCGATCCTGTGCGGCCGGTTCGAGGGGTTTGACGAACGGTTGTTCGAGGCGCGGGCGATCCAACCCGTCTCGATCGGCGACTATATCCTGTCGGGCGGCGAGATGGGCGCGCTGGTGCTGCTCGACGCTTGCATTCGGCTGCTTCCCGGCGTAATGGGCGCGCCTTCCAGCGGCGATGACGAGAGCTTTGAAACAGGGCTGCTCGAATACCCGCAATATACCCGACCCGTCGAATGGGAAGGGCGGATGATCCCGCAGGTGCTGCGATCGGGGGATCATGCGAGGATCGATGCCTGGCGCAAGCAGATGGCGGAGACCGACACACGGCTAAGGAGGCCGGATCTTTGGGAGCGCCATGAGGGCGCTCGGGTCCAGTCTCCCTCTGGCGCGCGGCAAAAGAAGGACGAATGAGATGAACCTCATCCAGCAGATCGAGGCCGAGAATGTCGCGAAATTCTCCGCCGACAAGAAGATTCCCGATTTCCGCCCCGGCGACACGCTGAAGGTCGGCGTGAAGGTGGTCGAAGGCGAGCGCACCCGCGTCCAGAATTACGAAGGCGTCTGCATCGCCCGGTCGAACAAGGGCATGGGCAGCAACTTCACCGTGCGCAAGATTTCGTTCGGTGAGGGCGTCGAGCGCGTGTTCCCGCTCTATTCGCCGAATATCGACAGCATCGAAGTTGTCCGTCGCGGCGTCGTGCGTCGTGCCAAGCTCTATTATCTGCGTGGCCGCACCGGCAAGTCGGCGCGTATCGCCGAGCGCCGCGACAACCGGCCGGCCAAGGACGTCGCCGCCGCCGAATAAGGCGGGCGATAAACGCGATTGTTCGGGGCGCGGAGGGGATGCCTTCCGCGCCCCGATTGCGTTGTAGGAGTGAGATCGCGGTGCCCTCTATCGTCATTCCCGCGCAGGCGGGAATCCATTGGCGTGGCCGTCGCGGATTTTCCGCGAAGTCAGCCAGAATGGATCCCCGCCTGCGCGGGGATGACGGGCGTTGTTGGAGCAGAGCGATCTATCGATAAGTGACCACCTCGAACTCGATCCCGTCGAAATCGAGGAAATAGAAGCGGCGTCCGGGCTCGTAATCGTCATGGCCGAAGGGTTTGAGGCCCGCCGCCGTCACCTTCGCCTCGATCGCGTCGAGATCGTCGACGACGATGCCGATATGGTTGAGCGGTTCGCCCTTGGGATAGCGTGCCGACGGTTCGCCGGGGGGCGCATAGAGCGCCAGATAGTTGCGATCGTCGCCGACATGGATCGACCGCCCGCCATCGCGCGCCGCGCCATCCCAGCGAATGTGCCAGCCGAACAGATGTTCGATCAGCTTCGCGGTGCGCGGCGGGCTGGTGACGGTCAGGTTGACATGTTCGATGAAGCGGTTGGGCATGGGCAATTCCTTTGCGGTTGCGTGACTGCCCGATCCCGCTACAACCTCAACTTAAGTTGAGGTCAAGCGGATTTTCCTGAGCGATGCGTGGCAACGAACTGCTCACCATCGGCGATCTGGCGCGGCGCACCGGCCTGTCGGTTTCCGCGATCCGTTTCTATGAAGGCAAGGGGCTGGTCGAGCCGCTGCGCACGCGCGGCAATCAGCGGCGTTTCCAGCGTTCCGACATCCGCCGCCTGTCGTTCGCGCTGATCGCGCAGCAGCTTGGCCTGTCGATCGGGGAGATTGCGCGCGAGCTGCGCGGCCTGCCGCAAGGGCGCACCCCGACGCTGGCCGACTGGAACCGGATCAGCCGCCATTTCCGGCTGGAGATCGACCGCCGTATCGCCCTGCTCGAACGCACGCGCGACACGCTGGACGGCTGTATCGGTTGCGGGTGCCTGTCGCTGCGCAAATGCAGGCTTTACAATCCCGACGATGTCGCGGGACGGGGCGGGCAGGGGCCGCGCTATGTGCTTGCCACGGCGCGGCCCGATCCGGTCGATCAGTAATAGGGATCGATGCGCTGGACATAACCGCGCGCGTCGACGGTGCAGCGCGAACGATAATGGCCGGTGGCCATCGTCATTTCCCACATGCCGCGCCCGCGATCGGTGACGCTGATCGGCACGCTGGTGCCCGGCGGGGCGCTTTGGAACTCGTCCGCGCGCCGTTTGCAGGCATCGCGCGCCTGACGTGGCGCATTCTGGACATAGGGGCGGTTATAGGCGCGGCGGTTCGCCGCTTCGGTTTCGCCGGCGATATAGCCGTCATGATAGCCTTCGCTGTCATGCCGGTCGTAATGCGCGCCATACAGGCCGTCATTATAGCCGCGTTCATAGTCGCCATCGTGTGCGGCGCTGGTGTCGCCCCGCTTCTTCTTGCCCGCCAGCGCGGCGATCAGGCCGACGGCCAGCGCCGCGCCGACCACGGCGCCGGCACTCGGCCCGCCCTTGCCGCAATCGCCATCGGATCCGCGCGTGACGCTGGCATAGCGGCCCTGCGACACGACGACGCGAACACAGGTGCGCGTGCGATCGTTCCACCAGAATTGCGCGCCGCCGCCGGTTCTGGCCAGCATATAGCCGCGCTGTTGCATCTGGGTTTCGGCTCCCGGCGCCCGTGCGCCCTGCAGGTCGCGTTCCTGTGCCGCAGCCGCCACCGGCGCCGCGATCATTGCGGTCGCGACCAGCGATGCCGTCGATTTGCTGAAGCCTGATTGCATTTCCGCCTCCTGTCGATTGTATTTTCTGACGAAGCGTTACAGGTCGGGGATCGCGCGCCATGAACGAACATCCCGACGGGGCAATTTACCTCAACCCCGTCGCCAAGCTAAAGCGTTTTTGTCGGCGCCATAAAAGGATGCGTGATGCATGCAGCGATGGGGTGTCAGAATATTGGCCTGGCTCGGCCCGATGGCGTTGGCGGTGGCGATGCCGCCGGTCGCTGACGCGCAGCAGACGGCGGCGCTGACGCTGGAACGGGTGTTCGCCAGTCCCGATCTGGCGGGCAGCACGCCGCGCGCGCTCAAATTGTCGCCCGACGGCAGGTTCGTCACGCTGTTGCGCAATCGCGCGGATGAGCGGGAGCGGTTCGACCTGTGGGCGATGGATACCGCCAGCGGCGAATGGCGGATGCTGGTCGACAGCAAGAAGATCGGCAGCGGCGCGGAGATTTCCGAAGCGGAAAAGATGCAACGCGAGCGCGCGCGGATCGGCGATCAACGCGGGATCGTCGCCTATGACTGGGCGCCCGACGGCCGGTCGATCCTGGTGCCGATCGACGGCGACCTGTATCTGGCGACGCTCGACGGCGATGTCCGGCGGCTGACCGCGACGGCGGGCAGCGAGCTGAACCCGGCGATCAGCCCCAGGGGCGGCTATGCCAGCTTCGTGCGCGACCAGAATCTGGTGGTGCTCGATCTCGCATCGGGCAAGGAGATGCCTGCGACCACCGAGGGCGCGGGGACGGTGCATTTCGGCGAGGCGGAGTTCGTCGCGCAGGAGGAGATGGATCGCACCACCGGCTATTGGTGGTCGCCGGACGACAGGCGGATCGCGGTCCAGCGGTTCGACGAGGCACCGGTCGGCATCGTCAGCCGCGTCGCCATCGGGGCGGAGGGCACGCGGACCTTCGACCAGCGCTATCCCAAGGCGGGGACGGCGAATGTGCTGGTCGACCTCTATGTGATGAACCCGGACGGCAGCGGGCGGGTCAAGGTCGATCTGGGCGATCAGACCGACATCTATCTTGCGCGGGTCGACTGGACGCCCGATGGCGGGACGCTGCTGGTTCAGCGGCAGAACCGGGCGCAGACGGTGCTCGACATGCTGGCGGTCGATCCGGAAACCGGCAAGTCGCGCGTGCTGTTCGGTGAGAAGGCGGGCGCGCGCAGCTGGATCAACCTGTCCGACGCCTATCGCGCGTTGCAGGACGGCAGCCTGATCTGGTGGTCGCAGCGCGACGGCTTTGGCCATCTCTACCGGTTCAGGGACGGCGAGTGGACGCAATTGACCAAGGGCGACTGGGAAGTGTTCGACCTGGTCGGCGTCGATGAGGCCAGGGGGCATATCACCTTTCTCGGCAATCGCGACGGCGTCCTCGAACGCCATCTCTACACCGTCGATCTGGCGCGGCCCGGCGCGGTGACGCGGTTGACGCAGGGCGGTTACTGGCACGGTGCGAGCGCCAATGGCAGCGCCAGCCGGATCATCGTCACCCGATCCAGCCCCGATCAGCCGCCCCAGGTGATGCTGACCGATGGGGCGGGCAAGCGGCTTGCCTGGGTCAATGAAAACCGGGTGGCGGGCGACCACCCCTATGCGCCCTATCGCGCCAGCCATCGCGAAAAGACGTTCGGCACGATCCGCGCGGCTGACGGCATAATGCTGCATTGGGAGATGATCCGGCCCGTGGCGGAACCGGGCAAGAAATATCCGGTGTTCTTCCACCATTATGGCGGCCCGCATTCGCAACAGGTGAGCCGCGCATGGGGCGGGGCGTTGCAGCAATATCTGGTCGATCGCGGCTATATCTGGTTCGTGATCGACAATCGCGGCGCGGCCAATCGCGGCAAGGCGTTCGAGGACCATCTGTATCAGGCGATGGGCGGGGTGGAGGTTGCCGATCAGCTGGCCGGGGCCGCCTATCTCAAATCGCTCGATTTCGTCGATCCGGCGCGGGTGACGACCTATGGCTGGTCCTATGGCGGCTATATGACGCTCAAACTGCTGCAGGCCGCGCCGGGCGTGTTCGCCGCCGGGGTGGCGGGCGCGCCGGTCAGCAAATGGGAGCTTTACGACACCCATTATACCGAACGTTATATGGGCGATCCGCGTGTCGTTCAGGCCGCCTATGACCGGGCGAACGCGGTTGCGGATGCGGCGAAGATCGCCGATCCGCTGTTGCTGATCCACGGCATGGCGGACGACAATGTCGTGCTGGAACATTCGACGGTGATGATGTCCCGGCTGCAATCCGCCGCGGTGCCGTTCGACGTCATGCTTTATCCGGGCCAGACGCATCGCGTGGCGGGGCCGAAGATCAGCGTCCATTTGTGGACGACGATCCTCGATTTTCTCGACCGCCGCATCGGCGCAACCGAACCGGGCGCGAAATGAGTTGAACGGGTTTTGCGCGCGCCGCACCCTGCGGGGCGACAGGGCAGAGGGAGCCGGTTGATGCGATCGGCATTGGCGATGGTGGCGCTGGTTGCGAGTCCGGCGATGGCCGAGGTTACGCAGTCGGAACCCGGCGGCTTCGTATCGACGCACCGGCTGGTGATCGCCGCGCCGCCTGAACAAGTGTGGGACACGCTGATCGTGCCATCGTCCTGGTGGAGCGGCGAGCACAGCTATTCAGGCGACAGCGCCAATATCACGCTCGACCTTCGCCCCGGTGGCTGCTGGTGCGAAAAGACGCGCGGCGGCGCGGTCGAACATGCGCGCGTGCTCTATATCGACCGGGCACGCGCGCTGCGCCTGTCGGGTGCGTTCGGGCCGTTGCAATCGGGCGCGGTGACGGGGACGATGACCTTCACGCTGACGGCACAGGGGGCGGGGACGGCGCTGACCCTGACCTATGTCGTCGGCGGCTATAACCCCGGCGGGCTGGCCGGTTTCGCGACGGCGGTCGACGGCGTGCTGGGCGCGCAGATGCCCGCGCTCAAGGCCAGGGCGGAAGCGCGCTGACCGCCGCGCCGGAGCGGTTCAGGCCGCGTCGTCCCCCCGCGCCAGCCATTCCTCGAGCCATTTGATCGTATAATCGCCCTGCTGGAACTGCGGGTCGTCGAGCAGCGCCTGATGCAGCGGGATGGTGGTCTTCATCCCCTCGATCACGAATTCCTCCAGTGCCCGCCGCAGCCGCCGCAGCGCGCCCTGGCGCGTGGTGCCATAGACGATCAGCTTGGCGATCATGCTGTCATAATAGGGCGGGACCTTATAGCCCGCGTACAGGCCGCTATCGACGCGCACGTTCATCCCGCCGGGGACGTGATATTGCTTCACCAGTCCGGGTGAGGGGGCGAAGGTGCGCGGATCTTCGGCATTGATGCGGCATTCGATGGCGTGGCCGCGAAACTGCACGTCCTGCTGGCGCAGCGTCAGCGGATGCCCCTCGGCGATGCGGATCTGTTCGCGCACCAGGTCGAGGCCGGTGATCGCCTCCGTCACCGGGTGCTCGACCTGAAGCCGCGTATTCATTTCGATGAAATAGAATTCGCCGTCTTCCCACAGGAACTCGATCGTCCCCGCGCCGCGATAGCCCATATCGGCCATCGCCTTGGCACAGATGCCGCCGATACGTTCGCGATCTTCCGCCGACAGGATCGGGGAGGGCGCTTCCTCCAGCACCTTTTGATGGCGGCGTTGCAGCGAACAGTCGCGCTCGCCCAGGTGGATGGCATTGCCGTTGCCATCGCCGAACACCTGGATTTCGATATGGCGCGGATTGCCCAGATATTTTTCGAGATAGACGGTGGCGTCGCCGAACGCCGCCTTGGCCTCGCTGCCTGCCTGTTGCATCAGCGTTTCGAACTGGTCTTCGCTTTCACAGACCTTCATGCCCCGGCCACCGCCGCCCGACGCGGCCTTGATGATGACCGGATAGCCGATTTCCGCCGCGAGTTTCTTTGCTTCCCCAACGTCGCTGATCGCGCCGTCCGATCCCGGAACCAGCGGCAGGCCGAGCGCGCCGGCGGTGCGCTTTGCCTCCACCTTGTCGCCCATGGTGCGGATATGTTCGGGCTTTGGCCCGACGAAGATCAAATTATGCAGCTCGACGATCTCGGCGAACTTGGCGTTCTCCGACAGGAAGCCATAGCCCGGATGGATCGCATCGGCGCCGCTGATCTCTGCCGCTGAAATGATGTTGGGGATGTTGAGATAGGAGTCGGCGGCGGCAGGCGGGCCGATACAGATCGCCTCGTCCGCCAGGCGCACATGCATGGCATCGGCGTCGGCGGTCGAATGGACCGCGACCGTCTTGATCCCCATTTCATGACAGGCGCGGTGGATGCGCAGCGCGATCTCACCGCGATTGGCGATGAGCAGCTTTTTGATGTCGGGCAAGCTACTTACTCGACCACGACCAGCGGCTGGTCGAATTCGACCGGCTGGCCGTTTTCGACCAGGATCGCCTTGACCGTGCCGCCATGCGGGGCGGCGATCGGGTTCATGACCTTCATCGCCTCGACGATCACCAGCGTGTCGCCCGCCTTGACCTGGCTGCCCACCGCGATGAACGGCTTGGCGCCCGGTTCGCCCGCGAGATAGGCGGTGCCGACCATCGGCGATTTGACCGCATTTTCATGCGCCGGGGTGATCGACGCGGGGTCGGACGGCATCACCGGCGCCGGGGCGGCGGGGGCCGCGATCGGCGCGGGGGCGGCGGCATAGGCGACCGGCGCGGCGCTTATCTTGCGCGCGACGCGGACCTTGCGGTCGCCATCCTCGACCTCCACCTCGGTCAGGTTGGTTTCGTCCAGCACGGCGGCGAGCTGGCGCACCAGTTCGATATCCACCTGCATGCTCTTTTTATGATCTTCGCTCATGCGACCTCAGACTCGAAAGGGCGTCCCTGTGTCAGAGACGGGCGGCGGCTTCAAGCGCCAGCAGATAGGAAAGCGCGCCAAAGCCGGCGATGGTTCCCCGCGCGGCCATGCCGACATGGCTGCGATGCCGGAAGGTTTCGCGGCTGTGGGGGTTGGACAGATGCACCTCGATCACCGGGGTGCGGATCGATTTGATGCAATCATAGAGCGCGATGCTGTCATGGGTATAGGCGCCCGCGTTGAGCAGCACCGCCCGCGCATCGCGCGCCTGCGCCTCGTGCATCCAGTCGACCAGATGCCCTTCGTGATTCGATTGGCGTATATCGATGGCCAGGCCAAGGTCGCGAGCGCGGTCCTCCAGCATCCCGGCGATATCGTCGAGCGTGTCGGTGCCATAGATTTCCGGCTCGCGCGTGCCGAGCAGGTTGAGATTGGGACCGTTGAGGACGTAGATCATGTCCGGCATCGTTGCACTTTCGAAAGAACGCCCCGCTCTAACGCGGCAAGCGGTGATGGTCGAGCCCCGAGCCGCCCATGTCGCCGGGGCCGGGTGCGCGGCGGCGGTTGTCGGTCGTGCCCCGCCCCACCTATATGCGCTCCATCGCTTCAACCGGACAGGACAAGAGATGCACGCCGACGGCACCGTTTCGATCATCGTCAATGGCGAACATCGCCGGGTCGCGGCGGGGCTGACGCTCGCGGGTCTGGCTGGCGAACTGGGCCTGGCGCCGGAAAAGGTGGCGGTGGAGCGCAATCTGGCGGTCGTGCCGCGATCGACGCTGGCCGATGTTAGGGTGGAGGATGGCGACGAGATCGAGATCGTCCATTTCGTCGGCGGCGGCGATCATGGTGCCGTCGGCGGGGACGACAGCTGGACGGTGGCGGGCCAGACGTTCACATCGCGGCTGATCGTCGGCACCGGCAAATACAAGGATTTCAAGCAGAATGCGGCGGCGGTCGCGGCGTCGGGCGCGCAGATCGTCACCGTGGCCGTGCGCCGCGTCAATGTCAGCGACCCCAAGGCGCCGATGCTGACCGATTATATCGACCCCAAAAAGATCACCTATCTGCCCAACACCGCCGGTTGCTTCGATGCCGACAGCGCGATCCGCACGCTGCGGCTGGCGCGGGAGGCGGGGGGATGGGACCTGGTGAAGCTGGAGGTGCTGGGCGAGGCGCGGACGCTGTATCCCGACATGGTCGAGACGCTGCGCGCGACCGAGGTGCTGGCGAATGAAGGGTTCAAGCCGATGGTCTATTGCGTCGACGATCCGATTGCCGCCAAGCGGCTGGAGGATGCAGGCGCGGTGGCGATCATGCCGCTGGGCGCGCCGATCGGGTCGGGGCTGGGCATCCAGAATCGCGTCACCATCCGCCTGATCGTCGAGGGGGCGAAGGTGCCGGTGCTGGTCGATGCCGGGGTCGGCACTGCCAGCGATGCGGCGGTGGCGATGGAATTGGGGTGCGACGGGGTGCTGATGAACACCGCGATCGCCGAGGCGAAGGACCCGGTGACGATGGCGCGGGCGATGAAGCTGGCGGTCGAAAGCGGGCGGCTGGCCTATCTGAGCGGCCGGATGGGCCAGCGGCGCTATGCCGATCCGTCCAGCCCGCTTGCGGGTCTGATCTGACCGGGGCACCGGGGCTGATCGGGGCGGGGCGATAGCCTCTCCCGCGCGGTCGGGCGAGCCGCTATGACGGTGGCATGATTCGCACCCTGCTCTGCGCCGCCGCGCTTGCCGCATCGTTCATCGCCGCGCCCGCATCGGCCTATTGGGACTATGGCCATGGCACGGTGGCGCGGATCGCCTATCAGAATGTGAAGCCGCCGACGCGCGCGGCGATCGACCGGTTGCTGGCGCAAGGCGCGTTGCTCGATACGCCGGATTGCCCGGTCAGCACGATCGAGCTGGCGAGCATCTGGGCCGATTGCATCAAGCCGCTGGGGCAGCGGTTCACCTATGCCTATAACTGGCATTACCAGAATGTCAGCATCTGCAAGCCGTTCACCTTGCAGGGAAATTGCCCGGACGGCAATTGCGTGTCGGCGCAGATCACGCGCGACGTCAAGCTGTTGCAGGCGAAGGACGTGCCTGCGCGCGAAAAGCTGATGGCGCTGGCGTTCCTGATCCATTTCACCGGCGATCTGCATCAGCCGCTGCATGCGGGCGACAAGGGCGATCTGGGCGGCAACCGCGCGCGGACCGACTATGGCAGCTATATGCCTGAGCGGCTGAACCTGCATGCGATCATGGACGGGTGGCTGGCCGAACGGACGATTTCGACCCCGCCGGACATCGTCCGCGTCTATTCGCCCGCCGAACGCGCGAGCGAAGCGGCGGGCGATGTCGAGGATTGGAGCAGGGAAAGCTGGGAGGCGGCCAGGGTCGCCTATACCGCCGCGCTGGACGGCGACCCGTGCCGGGCCGATGTGCCCGCGCGCGGCAAGATCGACGATGCCGATATCGAACAGCTGGTGCCGCTGATGCGCAGGATGGCGGTGCGCGGTGGCCTGCGCCTCGCCCGCCTGCTGGACGAGGGGTTCGGGCCGCCGCCGCCCGAGCGCGCAAGAGACTAGCGCTTTTCCGGGCCCCAGCGCCAGGCGAAGCCGCCATCGGTCTTGTGCCGGGCGAGGGCGATAAAACCGATCGCGGCGACGAAGATGGCTGCAATTCGCAGCGGATCGGACGGCAACAGCTGTGCCAGCATCACCGCCAGGGCGATGAAGGCCAGCGTCATCAGCCACCCCTGCCACGTCACCGGCACCGCGCCATAGCCATAGAGTTTGGGCGCGAACCAATAGCCCTTGCGCACCTTCAGCGCGTCGAGATGGTCTTGCAGGCTGCTCATGCCGGCGCACCGACAAGGCCGATGGCCAGCAGCAGGATCGACAGCGCGAACAGCCGGGGCAGGCGTTCGGGTCGGGCGAACAGGGCGGTCATCATCGCAATTCTCCTTGGTTGGGCGGTTCAGCCGGGGGCATGGTTTTCGAGATAGCCGCAGCTGCGGCAGCGCCAGGTCTGGATGTCG
This sequence comes from uncultured Sphingomonadales bacterium, assembly GCA_902826325.1. Classification (GTDB taxonomy): domain Bacteria; phylum Pseudomonadota; class Alphaproteobacteria; order Sphingomonadales; family Sphingomonadaceae; genus Sphingomonas. The sequence goes on along the minus strand of CADEEK010000015.1, from coordinate 6,539 downwards.
ATCCTGCGCCGCTTGCCGATGGTGATGCCGGTCCAGAACGCTTTTTGCGGCGCGCCCTCGACCCATTTGCTGACATGTTTGGTGCCATAGCCTTCATCAAGGGTGAAACCCTGAACCATCGCGCTCTGGCATTTGGGGCAGCTGTGCGAACGCATCCTGTTCCTCCTTGGGGGTCTATTCCGCTTTCGATGGGCGCCCGCGTTTGGCGCGCACCGGATCGGCGAGCTTGACGCCGCGCCGCGCCAGCGCCTCGCGCAGCAGGCATTCGACCTGGGCGTTGACGCTGCGCAGGTCGGTGGCGGCGCTCCGTTCGATCGCCGCGTGGAGCGCGGGATCGAGACGGAGCGGGAACGCTTTCTTGGGTGGGGCAGCCAACTCGCCCTCCCTGATTACTGGTAGAGGGAGCCGGTGTTGACCACGGGCTGCGTATCGCGTTCGGAGCAGAGCACGACCATCAGGTTGGAGACCATCGCCGCGCGCCGTTCGTCATCCAGTTCGACGACATTCTTTTCCGACAGCTGTTCGAGCGCGGTTTCGACCATCGACACGGCGCCCTCGACCAGTTTCTGCCGTGCGGCGATGACCGCTTCGGCCTGTTGCCGCCGCAGCATCGCCTGGGCGATTTCCTGCGCATAGGCGAGGTGGGTCAGGCGGCATTCATCGATATGCACGCCCGCCGCGACGACACGCTCCTGCAATTCGACGCGCAGTTCCTCACTGACATGATCGGCATTGCCGCGCAGCGTCATCTCTTCATGCGTGAAATCGTCATAGGGGTAGCGCGAACCGATCGCGCGGACGGCGCTTTCGATCTGGATATGGACGAATTCGCGATAGTCATCGACATCGAACAGCGCCTGTGCCGTGTCGGCGACGCGCCACACCACGTTGGACGCGATCTCGATCGGATTGCCGCGCAGGTCGTTCACCTTGAGCCGTTCGGAGGTGATGTTGTGGATGCGCACCGAAATCTTCTTCTTGATCATCCACGGCCATGTCCAGCGCAGCCCGGTGACGCGATCGCTGCCCCGATAATCGCCGAACAACAGGATCGCCGCCGCCTGATTGGGTTGCAGCAGATAGAAGCCGGGGGAAATGAAGGTGATGGCCAGCGCGCTGACCACCGTCAGCGCGATCGCCCAGGCCGCATGATCGTTCTTGATCCCGATCAGGCCGGTGACGAGCGTGACGAGCGCGATCAGCACGATGACCAGCATCAGATAGCCGCTGGCGGTGGCGGCGGAGCGTTCGGCGCTGTGGCGGAGCGCGCGGGAATCGAGATTCGACATATTTGCCTCCCTTAAAACATGATATCATATTTATATCGAATCACGGGCAAGGCAAGCGGAATCGAACGGGCAGGAAAAAGGGGACGCGGCGCTGGCCACGTCCCCCGATATGGTCTGGCGTCGGCTGGTTGGCGCCGACGGAGGATCAGTTCAGGACGATCGTCACCGCGCGGCGGTTCTGCGCCCAGCTTGCCTCGTCCGAACCCAGCGCCAGCGGGCGTTCCTTGCCATAGCTGATCGTGGTGATGCGGGCGGGCGAGACGCCGCGCGCGGCGAGATAGTTTTTCGCCGCATTGGCACGGCGATCGCCCAGCGCAAGGTTGTATTCGCGCGTGCCGCGTTCGTCGGCATGCCCCTCGATCGTGATGCGGGTGTTGGTATAGGTGGTCAGCCACTGCGCCTGGCTGTCCAGGATCTGCCGCGCGCGCGGGTCGATGTCATATTGGTCGAACCCGAAATTGATCGTGTCGCTGACCACCGTCTGACGGAAATGCGCGGCGGTGCCGGGCTGGGCGGTGCCGTCGTCGGGGCCGGGGCCAGGGCCGGGTCCGGGGCCCGGATTGGGCGGCAGTACCGGCGGGCGCTTGGGCGCGCAGCCGGCGGCGGCAATCGCCATCGTCGCGACGATCAGGACGGTTTTGAACTTCGCCATGTAAATGTCTCCCAAATCGGTTCGAAGGTCGAAAAGTGCTGCTTTGCGGCAGGGTGCGGACTGTTACGGCCCCGGTCAAGCCGTATCAGGGACGTAACGGTCCCCATGCGGGATCGGATCCATCGAGCGGCGTCGGAATCCGTCGCGAGGTCGCCCCGGTCAGGTCGACCGCCCACACATCGGCCTTGCCCGATGCCCCCTGCGCCCCGCGAAAGAACATCAGCACGCGGCCATTGGGCGACCAGGTCGGTCCTTCATCGCCCCAGCTGTCGGTCAGCAATCGTTCGCCGCCGCCGCCGGGGTTCATCACCCCGATGCGAAAGCCGCCGCCCATCCGGGTAAAGGCGATCAGGTCGCCGCGCGGGCTCCATACCGGCGTCGCATAGCGGCCGCCGCCAAAGCTGATCCGCTGCTGCTGCGACCCGTCGGCGTTCATCACATAGAGCTGCTGGCTGCCCGAACGGTCGCTTTCGAACACGATCCTGCTGCCGTCGGGCGAAAAGCTGCCGCCGGTGTCGATGCCGGGGGCGCTGGTCAGCCGCTGGGGCGCGCCGCCGGTCGCCGCGATGCGATAGACATCGGCATTGCCCGCGACCGACATGGTGAACAGGATCCAGCGGCCATCGGGCGAAAAGCGCGGCGCGAACGCCATGCTGACATCGGTGACGAGCGCGCGCTGCGTGCCGTTCGACAGATCATAGACATAGAGCGTCGGGCGATCGTTCTGATAGCTCATATAGGCGATGCGGCGATCGTCCGGCGACAGACGCGGGGTCAGCACGATCGACTGGCCGTTGGTCAGGAAACGGTGGTTGGCGCCATCCTGATCCATGATCGCGAGCCGCTTGATGCGGTGCGCTTTCGGCCCGGTTTCGGAGATATAGACGACGCGGCTGTCGAAATACGGTCCCTCGCCGGTCAGCCGCGTATAGACGGTATCGGCGCACTTATGCGCGGCGCGGCGCCATTCCGACGGGCGGACGACAAAGCCCTGGCGGGTCAGTTCGGTGCCGAGCGCGATGTCATAGAGGTAGCAGCCGACCGTCAGATTGCCGTCGCCATTGGCGCGCACGAACCCCTGCACCAGCGCCTGCGCCGTCGCGCCGCGCCAATAGGCGAAATCGGGCGCGCTGACCTCGCCATAGGGAATCGCGCGCACGCCGGTGGGGCCAAGCGGTTTGAACAGGCCCGAATTGCGCAGATCGGCGGCGATCACGTCGGAAATCTGCTGGCCGAGCGCCTGGGTATTACCGGCGGCGGTCTGCACCGCCTGTGCCGTCGGCATCGGCGGGATGATGATCGTCAGATCCTGCGCGCTTTCATCGGTGACATCGACCGAAAGGCCGCGATCCTGCGCCGGCACCGTCACCGTGGGCGGGATCACCCGGGCGTCGGGCGTCTGCGCCGGCGCGGGAAGGGCGATGACCGCCGATACAAGGATAAGCAGGGGTTTCATTGCCATTACAGCCTCCGGTCGAAGGTCGGGGTAATCAGTTTCCACGCCTCATAATATTCGGCGGGAAGGTTGAACGGCGCGGCCAGCCTGGCGGCGTTGAGCGCGCGTTCCTTGTGCAGTTCGGCCTGGGCGCGGTTGCTGGCGTTGACGCCGGTCTGGCCCAGGATGCGCGGCGGGGCGGCGAGGCTGCCATCGGGTTTCAGCCGGATTTCGACCTGGGTGCGCAGCAATTCGACATCCGCCCCGGTGGGCGCGCGCCAATGCGGGCGAAGCTGGCGGATCACTTCGGCGGCGAGTGCCGATTTGACCGCCGCGCCGATCTCGCTCGCCTGCGGGGTGGTCGCCTTGCCCTTGCTCGGCTGATCGGTCAGCCCGTCGACGATGCCCGACAGGCGCCCGGTCGGCTTGACCGCGCTGCGATCGGGGTTGCGCGCCGATTTGGCGGGGGCGGGGTTGGATTTCTTTGCCTCGGCCTTGGGTTGCGGCCTGGGGGCGGGGGCAGGCGCCGCCTTGGGCGGGCTGGGGGCGGGGCGTGTCGCCGGCTCGGGCTGGGTCAGTGGCATCGGCGGCGGGGTGGCAGGCTCGGGCGGGGCGGGGACCTCGGCGAAGCGTTCGGCGGGCGCCTCGCGCTGGATCACCGGCGCCTGGCTCTTGAGGCCGACCTCATCGGTCAGCGACACTTCGATCGGCGTCGATTCGAGCTTGAGCGGATTGGGGGTCGCCAGAAACCCGACCGACAGCAGGCCGAACAGCCCGACATGGCCGATCACGGCCAGGCCCAGGCCCGCACCCTCACGCCGGTCGAGCGCGAACGCCATCAGTCCTTGCCCTCGCCGGTCGTCACCAGCGACACCTTGTTCAGCCCGGCGCGGTTGAGCTCGCCCATCACGCGCATCACCTTGCCATAATCCAGCCGCGTGTCGGCGCGCAGAAACACCTGCGGCTTGTCCTCGCCGCGCTGAGTGGCGATTTCGGCGAGGATGTCGGGCAGGTCGCTTTCGGTCACTTCGCCATTGTCGAGGAAGATCGCGCCGCGTTCGTCGATCGAGATCTGCACCGGCTTCTGATCCTGATCGAGCGGCTTGGCGCGGCTTTCGGGCAGGTTGACCTGGACCCCGGCGGTCAGCAGCGGCGCCGTCACCATGAAGATGATCAGCAGCACCAGCATCACGTCGACCAGCGGCGTGACGTTGATGTCCGCCATCGGCGTGCGGCGGCCCTTGCTGCGTGCGGAGGGGAGCTGAGCGCCCATCAGCTTGCACCGTCCGTCATCGGCGTGCCGCAGGTCGCGACCGATTGCGCAACCCGGCTTAACGGATGCGGCGGTGTGGATATGATCGCCATGTCCATCAGTCCAGCTGGCGGCTGAGCGTTGCGTGGAAGCCGTCGGCGAAGCGGTTCAGTCGCGCCTCGACCTTGTTGATGCCGTGGCTGAACCGGTTGTAGGCGATCACCGCCGGGATCGCGGCGAACAGGCCGATCGCGGTCGCGAACAGCGCTTCGGCAATCCCGGGGGCAACGACGGCGAGCGAGGTGTTCTGTTCGCTGGCGATCGCGGTGAAGCTGCGCATGATCCCCCAGACCGTGCCGAACAGGCCGACAAAGGGGGCGACCGCGCCGACCGTCGCCAGGATGTTGAGCCGATCGGCCAGACGGTCGATCTCCAGCGCCACCGCCGCGCCCATCGTCGTTGCCAGCCGTTCGCGCGTGCCATCCTTGTCCAGCGCGCGACCGCCGGTCGACCGGCGCCATTCGGTGACGCCCGCCGCGAAGACGCGCGCGACCGGATGATCTTCATCGCCGTGCAGGCGGTGGAAGGAATCGATATCGTCGCTCTTGCGGTAATCGCGTTCGAACCGGTCGGTCGCCTTGCGCACCCGGCCGATGCGTCCCCACAGGCTGAAGATAATGCCCCAGGTCCAGATGCTTGCCAGCAACAGCCCGACCATCACCGCCTTTACTACCCAGTCGGCCTGAAGGAACAGGCCGAGCGGCGACATGGCCGCGGCGTCGGTATTCAAAAACAAATCCATGTATCGCTCAGCTTTCCTTCCACAGCAGCGGCATGAACGCATCGACCCACAGCGCGGGTTGCCGTTTCGGACGCCCCGATGGCGCGACGAATGCGGCTTCGACCCTTGCCTGTGTCAGCATTTCCCCGCTGCGCATGACTCGTTGATGAATAAGCACCGACGCGGCACGCACCTGTAACAACCGGCTGACAACCGTCAGTGCGTCGTCGAGCCGCGCCGGGGCGATGTAGCGGATCGCGATGTCGCGGACCACATAGACCCCTTCGCCCGCCTCGTGCGTCATGCGCTGATCGATACCGGCGCAGCGCAGCATATCCGAGCGGCCCCGTTCCATGAACCGCAGATAATTGGCGTGATAGACCATGCCGGACAGGTCGGTGTCCTCAAAATAGACACGAACCGGAAAGCGATGTTCAAGGCCGTCGAAACGGCCGGTGATGATGGGATCGTGCGGATCGGTCACGGGCGGGACATAGCGGGGGCGGGATTTCCAACGCAACGGTCAGGGACGGGTGGTGCCGAAATCGCCGTGAACGGTTATCCGGCGGGCGCTTGGCGGGCCATCTCCAGCACCTTGTCCCATTCCGCCTGGCTGACCTTGCCGACCGACAGGCGGGAATATTTGACCAGTTCCATCTGCGCGAGCGCGGGTTCGGCCTTCACCGCCTTCAGCGAGACGGGGTTGGCGAGCGGTTCGACCGGTCTGACCTCGACCGATACCCAATGTTTGCCGTCGCCATCGGGCTTTGCCTCGCGGCTGACCTCGACGATGCCGACAATCTCCAGTCCCTTGACGCTGTGATAGAAAAAGGCGCGGTCGCCCGTCTTCATCGCGCGCAGATTGCCTGCCGCGGTATAGTTGCGCACGCCGTCCCATTCGGTGCTGCCATCGCGCACCAGATCGTCCCAGCCGAAGGTTTCGGGTTCGGATTTCATCAGCCACAGCGCCATCATCTGTCCTCGTTTCGTCAGGGTCGTTTTGTCGGAGCGCGTCCGCCTAAGACGCCAATCGTCGATAAACCGCAAGTGAACATGCGATTCCGAACCGGTTCAGCCCACATTCCCCAAGTAAATCGCTGATTTTGCTGTCAGGATCTCAATATTTCCGA
>CADEEK010000014.1:20791-23781 GCA_902826325.1 uncultured Sphingomonadales bacterium | reverse complement strand
CATTGTGGCGGGTGCCGCCCTGAAAGCTGCCCACCGTCACCACTGCCGAATCGAGCGGATCGATTTCGCGCGAAACGATGGTCTGCAGCGCGGCGACGATGCGGCTGGCCAGCACGATCGGGTCCTTGGTCGTCGCGGGATAGGCGCCGTGGCCGCCGACGCCGCGCACCAATATGTCGACCGAATCGACATTGGCGAAGGTCGGGCCGGACCGGATGCCGATCGTCCCGGCGGGCAGCGCGGCGCTGTTGTGGAAGGCGATGGCGAAATCGGGCTTGGGGAACCGGGTATAGAGACCGTCCCTGAGCATCGCGGCCGAACCCATGCCGACTTCCTCGGCGGGCTGGGCGACCATCACCAATGTGCCCTGCCAGCGATCCTTCATCGCCGCCAGATTGCGCAGCGTGCCGACCCAGGCCGCCATATGCGTGTCATGGCCACAGGCATGCATGAAGCCGGTATCCACGCCTTCGGGCGTCTTGCCGCGCATTTTGGAGGCAAATGGCAGGCCGGTTTCCTCCGTCACCGGCAGGCCGTCCATATCGGCGCGGATCAGGATGGTCGGCCCCGCGCCGTTCTTCAGCACTGCGACGACGCCGGTGCCGCCGACCTGTTCAGTGACTGTGAAACCGGCCTTGCGCGCCTCGGCGGCGAGCCTGGCGGCGGTCTTTACCTCCTGCAAACTGGGTTCGGGGCTGGCGTGGAGATCGCGATACAGCGTCATCAGCGCGGGCATCGCGCCGGTCGTGGCATCGCGGACCGGATCGGCGGCGGCGGTGAGCGGCAGGGCCGACAGGGCGAGTGCGGCGATCGTCAGGCGTGTCATGGGCGCGAGCCTAATGCGGACAAATCGCGCCGACAATGACGATCGCGGATCAGCCCGGGATGAGTTCGATCACGTCAAGCTGCGATTCGAAGGTCGGCCAGGGCAGCACGAGCCGCCAGCGCTGTGTCCCGATCCGCTCGACATAGCCCGCCATGTCGCGGCGTTCGTCGATGCCATAGGCGAGCGGCACCGTTTCATCGCCCAGTTCGAGCGCGCCGAGGAAGATCACCCGCGAATCGGTTTCGGCATAGAGCCGTCCGACCGGACGCTGCGCCCCGTCGAGCTTGGCGAGGCTCGGCATCTCGCCGCGATGGCCGATCTTGCAGTTGAACCAGGGATAGGCGGTGAAATCGCGAAATTCCGGCCGCTGGGCACCCAGCTTGAACGTGCGGCACCGGTAATCGCCGGTCGGTGGCATCGCATTGCCGAGCGCGCGATCGGGATCGAACAGCGCACCGCCCGCCCGGATCGCGGCGGGATCGGCGGCGGTTGCGCGGGGCAGCGCGTCGACCCATGCGTTGCGCCAGTTGCGCAGCCGGTCGCGATCCTGCGCCGTCGTCACCAGCCGCCAGCGCGTTTCGGGCGGGGTGACGCCGGTCTTGACGCCATCGCCCCCGGCACAGGCGGCGAGCAGCACCGCGCCGACCAGCGGCAGGTGCGTGATGGGGGACCGGCGGGTCATGTCAGGCCGCCGTCCACCCGCCATCCATCGAATAATTGGCGCCGGTGATCGCACTTGCTTCCTCCCGACACAGGAAAACCGCCAGCGCGGCAAGCTGTTCCGGCTGGACGAAGGTCTTGGTCGGCTGGGCGGCGAGCAGGACTTCGTTCATCACCTGTTCGCGGGTCATGCCGCGCGCCTTCATCGTGTCGGGAATCTGGTTTTCGACCAGCGGCGTCCAGACATAGCCGGGCGAGATGCAGTTGACGGTAATGCCCTTTGTCGCGGTTTCCAGCGCGACCGTCTTGGTCAGGCCGGCAATGCCGTGCTTGGCCGCGACATAGGCCGATTTATTGGGGCTGGCGACAAGCGAATGGGCCGATGCGGTGTTGATGATCCGTCCCCAGCCCGACGCTTTCATATGCGGGGTGGCGGCGTGCATCATATGGAATGCGCTCGACAGGTTGATCGCGATGATCGCGTCCCATTTGTCGGCGGGAAACTCGTCCACCGGGGCGACATGCTGGATGCCGGCATTGTTGACGATGATGTCCGGCCCGCCGAGTTCGGCGTGGCAGCGGTCGACCATCGCGGCGATCGCGTCGGGGTCGCGCATGTCGGCGGCATCGTAGCACGCCTCGGCACCGCTGGCGGCGGCCAGCGCGGCGCGTTCGGCCTCGATCGCCGCGGCATCGCCAAAGCCGTTGATCATCACCGCCGCGCCCTCATCCGCCAAAGCGCGGGCGATGGCGAGGCCGATGCCGGAGGTGGAGCCGGTGACGATGGCGGTTCTGCCTGTGAGGAACATCGGAACTCCAGTGGAGGTTGGGGGGAGGCGAGGGGGACGAACGACACTAGGTTTGGCGGAGGCTGCGGCCAAGGGCAATGCAGGATTCGCGCGTGCAACCGGCGGGGGCGTCGGGCATTGTGCAGGTGAATAATCAAAAGGGGTGCCCGCAATGCGGCTCGACGATCTCGATCCCAGCAAGAATGTCCGCGACCTTGGATCGGGCGGGGGCGGGGGCTTTGGGGGCGGCAATCTGTTGCTTGGCCTGTTGCCGATGCTGCTGGGCAGCCGGTTGGGGTGCGGCACGATCGCGCTGCTGGCGATCGGGGCGGCGGTGTTCATGGCGCTGGGCGGCGGCGGCGGCCTGTTGACCGGCGGCGGGCAGGTCGGCGGTGGCCAGGTCGGTGGAGGTCAGGCGACCTCCCAGGCGCGGCCCTGCGACACGCCCGAGGAGTTGCAGGCGTGCCGGGTGATGACCAGCACCGAACAGACCTGGGGCAAGCTGTTCGCGGCGCAGGGCGCGCAATATCAGCCGCCGGTGCTCAGCTTTTATCAGGGCGGGGTCCAGTCCGGCTGCGGCAATGCGACATCGGCGGCGGGGCCGTTCTATTGCCCGTCGGATCGCGGCGTCTATCTCGACACCAGCTTCTTTCGCGAATTGGCGAGCCGGTTCGGTGCGGCGGGCGATTTCGCGCAGAATTATGTGATCGCGCACG
>CADEEK010000014.1:15846-20781 GCA_902826325.1 uncultured Sphingomonadales bacterium | reverse complement strand
CCGCACGAGGTCGGCCATCACATACAGAATATCACCGGCACGATGCAGAAGGGGCGGCAGGCGCAGGCCGGGGTCGGCAAGGCGGAAGGCAATGCGCTGTCGGTGCGGGTCGAGCTGCAGGCCGATTGCTATGCCGGGGTGTGGGCGGCGCAGAATCGCGACCGGCTGGAAGCCGGGGACATCGAGGAAGGGCTGCGCGCCGCCGAGGCGATCGGTGACGATACGCTGCAACGTCAGGCGCAGGGGACGGTGGTGCCCGAAAGCTTTACCCATGGCACCTCGGCCCAGCGGATGCGCTGGCTGAGGCGCGGGCTGGAAAGCGGCGATCCGCTGGCCTGCGATACGTTCAGCGGGGCGCTGTGATGGGCGCGCACACGACATGAGCGTCGCGTTCCGCCGCGAGAGCGACGAGGAGCACAAGGAGCCGCGGTTCGAAATCCCGCTGCCGCCCGGTCCCAATCTGGTCACGGCGCGCGGCCTTTGCCTGATCGGCGAACGGGTGACGGCGCTTACCGCTGCGCTGGAGGCGGCGGCGGATGAGGCGGCGCGCGAGGCGATCCGGCGCGACCTGCGTTACTGGCACACGCGCCAGACCACCGCGCAACCGGTCGCGGCACCGGGCACGGACGCCGTTGCGTTCGGTTCGCGTGTGCGGTTCCGCCTGAACGGGCGCGCGCGGCAGATCGATATTGTCGGCCATGACGAGGCCGACCCCGCCGCCGACCGGATCGCCTTTTCTGCGCCGCTGGCCAGCGCGCTGATCGGCGCGGAACCCGGCGAACGGATCGATTTCAACGGCAGGGTCGAGGCGATCGAGGTGATCGCGACCGGGCCGCTCGACCCCGGCTGAACTCAGGCGTCGCGGATGCCCACGCCGATCGAGGCGCGCGCCTGATCCGCCTCGCTCGATACGACCGGATAGGCGCAATAATCGGCGGAATAGAAGGCGGTGGGGCGATGATTGCCCGACCAGCCGACGCCACCGAACGGCGCCGACGAGCTGGCGCCGTTGGTCGGGCGGTTCCAGTTGACGATGCCGGCGCGGATATTGGCCCAGAACTGGTCGTAAAGCTTGGGGTCCTGGCTGACCAGGGATGCCGACAGGCCGTATCGCGTGTTGTTCGCCTCGGCGATCGCATCTTCGAAGGTCTTGGCGCGGATCACCTGAAGGATCGGGCCGAACAGTTCGATATCGGGCTTTTCGCGCGCGTCGGTCATGTCGATCATCGCCGGGGTGACGAACGGGCGCCCGTCGATCGGCCGTTCCATATGGCGCAGCGGCCTGCCGCCGAGGAAGGAGAGTTCAAGAAAGCTTTCGGTCAACAGATCCGCAGTGTCATTGTCGATCACCGGGCCCATGAACGGTTGCGGATCGGCATGGGGTTCGCCGATGATCAATCGGCCGATCAGCTTGCTCACTTCCCCGATCAGCGGTTCGAACAGCGTTTCGTCGACGATCAGCCGTCGGGCGGCGGTGCAACGCTGACCCGCCGAGGTGAAGGCGGACTGCACCACCAGCACGGCGGCGGCATAGATGTCGGGCGTCGACCACACCACGATCGGGTTGTTGCCGCCCATTTCCAGCGCCAGGATCTTTTCGGGCCTGGCCGCGAAGCTGCGATTGAGCGCGATGCCGGTGCGCGCCGATCCGGTGAACAACAGGCCGTCGATGCCGTCATGTCCCGCCAGCGCCTTGCCTTCCTCAGGTCCGCCGATCAGCAGGCGCACGCACCCTTCGGGAATCCCGGCCGCGTGGAAACATTCGACCAGAAAGGCGCCGGTCGCCGGGGTTTTTTCCGATGGCTTGAACACCACCGCATTGCCCGCCAGCAGCGCGGGGACGATATGGCCGTTGGGCAGGTGTGCCGGGAAATTATAGGGGCCAAGCACGGCGAGCACGCCATGCGGCTTGTGCCGCAAGGCCAGGCGCGTGTTCATCGGCGCGTCGATCCGCCGCTGTCCGGCGCGTTCGGACAGGGCGGCGACCGAGATATCGACCTTGCCGATCACCGATTCCACTTCGGTCCGCGCTTCCCACAGCGGCTTGCCGGTTTCGCGCGCGATCAGATCGGCGAACGCGTCGGATTTCTGGCGCACGACATTGGCGAAGCGGCGCATTGCCTCGATCCGATAGGCGAGCGGCCGCGAGGCCCAGTCGGCCCAGCTGGCGCGCGCCCTGGCAACTTCGGCATCGACATCGCCGATGCGTTGGCGCCACAGCACCGCACCGGTTGCCGGCTCGGTCGAAATGAGTTCGGATCCGGGCATAGAGTCTTTCTTCGCTTAAAGCCCCCGCAGAAAGCGCCGCTGTAGCAGCAACACCGCGCGATGCCACCTCACCACAATGTCCCGCGATATGAAAGCGCGTCGCGCATTTCGCGGATTTTTGCGATCTTGGCATGGAAGGGCCGCCAGTCGTCGTCGCGGTCGATCGCCGACCAGATTGCCTCGACCTCCTCGATCAGCATCGAACAGGGTTCGCCGCTGAAATAGGGGTGGTCACGGCCCTGTGCGAACGCGCGATAGGGGGCGAGTGCGGCGCGCACGCCGTCCCATTGCGCGCCATAATCAGCGGGCAGCGTGCCGCCATAGGCATCGAAGAAGAACCGGTCGATCGAATGGCCGGTCGCGATCAATGCCGCCTCCACCGCCTGTTGGAGTTGCCAGGCGGCTTGCGTATCGAAGCTGCCGTCCGGCGCTTCGATCCCCAGCCGACGTTCGAGATGCAGGCCATAGGCATCACGAAACCGCGCCTCGAACATTTCCAGCCGCGCGACCAGCGGCGGCGCGTCGCAGATCAGCCGCAGCGATATGGCGAGCTGGGCGAGGTTCCACAGGATCGCCTCGCGCTGGCGGCCATAGGCATAGAGGCCCGAATGATCGAAATAGGCGGCGGTGAAACCGGGGTCGAAGGTCGGCGCGAACCGCCACGGGCCGTAATCGAAACTCTCACCGGTGACGTTGATATTGTCGGTGTTGAGCACGCCATGGACAAAGCCCGACACCATATAGCCGGCCGCCAGCCGCGCCGTTCGCGCGACGGCCAGGTCGAAGAAATGGTCGACCGGGTCCTGGTCGCGTTCCGCCGAGGTGACGAACAGTTCGGCGAGGCACCAGTCGACCAGCCGGCGCATATCGTCCGCCGCGCCATGATAGGCTAGGCGCTGAAAGGTGCCGATGCGGATATGGCCGTGGCTCATCCGCACCAGCACCGCCGAGCGGGTCGGCGAGGGTTCGTCATGGCGCTGGAGCGCCTCACCGGTTTCGACGAGCGAGAAGCTGCGCGAGGTTTGAACACCCAGCGCCTCGAGCATTTCGGTCGCCAGCACCTCGCGCACGCCGCCCTTCAGCGTCAGCCGCCCGTCGCCCGAACGGCTATAGGGTGTCGTGCCCGACCCCTTGGTGCCCAATTCCATCAGGTCGTTCATCTGCGCGTCGCGCAGCTGCGCGAAGGTGAAGCCGCGCCCGTCGCCAAGATCGGGGTTGTAGCTGCCGAACTGATGCCCGTGATAGCGCATCGCCAGCGGTTGCGGCAGGTTATCGGGCAGGGGTTGGAACCGCGCGAAATGGTTCAGCCATTGCGGATCGCTCAAGCCCTCCAGCCCGACCTGCGCCGCCGCGCGGTCGTTGCGAAAGCGCAGGATCGCCTGTGGAAAATCCGCCGCCGTCACCGCGTCGTAGAATGAATCGCCGAGTTTGAGCAGCGCGGGATCGGGGTGATAGCTGGGCGCTTGCGGGAAATCGGTCATGCGGCGATATGGGGGGCGATGGCGAGCGCGCGCAACCTGCCCGATTATTCCGATGGATATTGGTGGTCCGGCGACGGGTTGCGCCTGCATTATCGCGACTATCCGGGCGATGCCGACCGGCCGCCCTTGCTGTGCATTCCGGGGCTGACCCGCAACGCGCGCGATTATGAGGCGCTGGCGAGCCGTCTGGCAGGGGCGCGGCGGGTGATCGCGGTCGATTTGCGTGGACGCGGCGAAAGCGGTTTTGCCCGCGATCCGATGACCTATGTGCCGCTGACCTATCTGCAGGATCTGGAGGGGCTGGTCGCCGAATTGAAGCTCGACCGGTTCGTCGCGGTCGGCACCTCGCTCGGCGGCATCCTGACGATGCTGATGGCGTCGACCCATCCCGAACGGATCGCGGGGGCGGTGCTCAACGATGTCGGGCCGGAGATCGATCCGGTCGGGCTGGGGCGGATTCGCGGCTATGTCGGCAAGGCGAACTGGCACCCGACCTGGATGCATGCCGCGCGCGCGCTGGCGGAGGCGAATGGCGATGTCTATCCCGGTTACGGCATCGAACAATGGCTGGTCATGGCCAAGCGGCTGTATCGGCTGACCGGCGCGGGGCGGATCGTCCTCGACTATGACATGAAGATCGCCGAGCCGTTCCGCGTGCCGGGGAACGAGGCGGGGCCGGACATGTGGCGCGCGTTCGACGCGCTGAAGGACAAGCCGCTGCTGGTGGTGCGCGGCGAAACGTCGGACATATTGGCGGCGGCGACGGCGGAGGCGATGTGCGCGCGGGCGAACCGGTGCGAGCTGGCGACCGTTCCGGCGACGGGCCATGCGCCGACGCTGGACGAACCGGAAGCGGTGGCGGCGATCGACCGGCTGCTTGCCCGGGTTGGATGATGGGCTGGCTGTTTTTCGCCGTCGTCGCGCTGGTGATCGGGACCATCGCCTTTCGCCGTGACCTGATTGCCCATGTCCGAGACCGGCGGCGCAATCGCGAATGGCATCGGCAGCGGGACGAATGGAACGCGAAGTTCGAACGGGAAAACCTGGCCGGTCCGCCGTTTACCGATGCGGAGATCGACGCCTTTGGCGATTGGCACCGGTCCCTCGCCCTGCCCGCGATCCTGTTGCAGCCGGCCAACAAGCCGGTTGGCGCCGGGGGCAGCCGGATCGGTGGGCCGGTGTGGCT
>CADEEK010000014.1:0-15836 GCA_902826325.1 uncultured Sphingomonadales bacterium | reverse complement strand
AATGGCCGGTCGATGACCGTGGCGTGCCGCTGGAGTTCGTCGCGCAGATCGATTTTGCCGACCTGCCGCCGCTCGCCGATTTTCCGACGTCGGGGGTCCTGCAGTTCTTTGTCGGGCGCGACGATCTGTTCGGCGCCGATTTCGACGCGCCCGACAAGGGGCAGGCGCGGGTGATCTGGGTGGAATCGGGCATCGAACGGGGCGCTGCACATTTGGCAAGTCCGCTCGACAACGACCGGGACTGCTCGCCCTTTGCAGGTGCGGCGGTGCGCCGGACCGGACAGCCGTTGCTTGGCCGGCCCACCGAAATGCCGGTCGATGGCTATTTCTGGCAGATTACCGATCGGCTTGAAGGGCAGTTGCGCAGGCCCGGTTTCGAGCGGATCGAGGCCATTTTGGATGGCGCGCAAGCCGATCGCGCACAGGGGCATCATATTGGCGGCCATGCGGTTTTCACCCAGGATGATTTTCGCGGGCCGGGCCATTTTGACCGATATGATCGCGTTTTGCTGCGTCTGACTTCGGCAGATGACCTGATCTGGGGCGATGTCGGGGAGGCGGTGTTTCTGATCCCGAGGGCCGATCTTGTCGCGCGCAATTTCGATGCCGCGATTTTTTACTGGGATTGCTCGTGACGATTTCGCCAATGTCTCGCCCCCTCAACATCCTGCATCTTCATTCGAGCTTCAACCTGGGTGGCAAGGAGGCGCGGGCCGTCCGGTTGATGAATGCGTTCGGCGATCGGGCGAAGCATGTCGTCGTTTCCGGGGTCGAGGGGGCCTATGGCGCGCGTGAGGCGATTTCCACGGGCGTCCGCTATGAGATTGCGCAGGACCCGCCGCCGCTGACCGGCAAGCCGTCGGTCGCGCGCTATGAGGCGATCGCGAAGTTCATGGCGCGGTTCGACCTGGTGCTGACCTATAATTGGGGCGCGATCGACGGGGTGATGGCGCGTCGCGTGTTTGCGAAGAACATGCCGCCGGTGATCCATCATGAGGATGGCTTCAACGCCGATGAGGCCAATCGGCTGAACCCGGTGCGCAACATCTATCGCCGCATGGCGCTGCCCGCCGCGCACGCGCTGGTCGTGCCGTCGCGGGTGCTGGAGCGGGTGGCGCTGGGGACGTGGCGGCAGCCGCAGGACCGGGTGCACCGCATTTCCAACGGGATCGATGTCGCCGCCTATGCGAAAAAGCCCGATCCGCGCGCGATTCCGGGGTTCAGGCGGTTGCCGGGGCATGTCGTGGTCGGGACGCTGGCGGGGCTGCGCGAGGTGAAGGACCTGCCGATGCTGGTCCGCGCGATCGGCGGGATGAAGGCGCGCACGCAGCTGGTGATCGTCGGCGAGGGGCCGGAGCGGCAGGCGATATTGGACACGGTCGCCAATATGGGGCTGGAACAGACGGTGCTGTTGCCCGGATTCCTGCCCGATCCGCACCGCTATATCGGCCATTTCGACATCTTTGCGCTGTCGTCCAGGAGCGAGCAGCAGCCGATTTGCGTGATGGAGGCGATGGCGGCGGGGCTGAGCGTCGTCGCGCCGCCGGTGGGCGACGTGCGCGCGATGGTGGCGTCGGTCAATGTCGATTTCATCGCGAAGGACTGGAACCCGATCCATCTGCGCGACCAGCTCGACCGGCTGGCCGCGCATCCCGATGCGCGCCGCGAAATCGGCAAGTTGAACCGCCAGCGCGCGCGCGAGTTGTTCGACGAACAGGCGATGATCGCCGCCTATGCCGCGCTTTATGCGCAGGCGGTGGGGAGGCCCGGCGCGCTGGGTTGATTCCCCTCGCTAACTTGGCCCATCGCCGCTAGTGTCGTGCGAGTTTTTCGGAGAGCGTCTTTGTTCAAGGGTTTGAAGCCGATCGTCTATAACGGCCGCGAAGTCTGGCCGATCGTGGAGGGCGGCAAGGGGGTTGCGGCAACCAATCATGCATCGGCGGGCGCCTGGGCCGCGGCGGGCGGCATCGGCACGGTCAGCGCGGTCAATGCCGACAGCTATGACGCCGAAGGCAAGATCATCCCCCAGGTCTACAGGGCGCTGACCCGGCGGGAACGGCATGAAGAGCTGATCGCCTATGCCATTGACGGCGCGGTCGAACAGGTGAAGCGCGCGTTCGAGATTGCGGGCGGCAAGGGCGCGATCAACATCAACGTGCTGTGGGAGATGGGCGGCGCGCAGCGGGTGCTGCACGGCGTGCTGGAGCGGACGCGCGGCATGGTCGCGGGCGTCACCTGTGGCGCGGGCATGCCCTATAAGCTGTCGGAAATCGCCGCCTCCTATGGCGTCAACTATCTGCCGATCGTCTCGTCCGGGCGGGCGTTCCGCGCACTGTGGAAGCGCGCCTATTCCAAGGCATCGGAATGGCTGGCGGCGGTGGTCTATGAGGACCCGTGGCTGGCCGGGGGCCATAACGGCCTGTCCAATGCCGAAGATCCGCGCGCGCCGCAGGACCCGTATCCGCGCGTCAAGGAGTTGCGCGCGGTGATGCGCGAAGGCGGGATCAGTGACGATGTGCCGATCGTGATGGCGGGCGGCGTCTGGTATCTGCGCGACTGGAGCGACTGGATCGACAATCCCGAACTAGGCACCATCGCCTTTCAGTTCGGCACGCGCCCGCTGTTGACGCAGGAATCGCCGATTCCCGAAGGGTGGAAAGCGAAGCTGATGGAGATCGAGGAGGGCGATGTGCTGTTGCATCGCTTTTCGCCGACCGGTTTCTACTCGTCCGCGGTCCGCAATCCCTTTCTGCGCAATCTGGAGGCGCGGTCGGAGCGGCAGATCCCCTATTCGACGGAAGCGGCGGGGGATCACACCTTTCAGCTCGATGTCGGGGTGAAGGGCAGGAATTTCTGGGTGACGCGCGGCGATCTGCTGCGCGCGCGCGAGTGGGTGGGGCTGGGCTTTACCGATGCGCTCAAGACGCCCGACAATACGCTGATCTTTGTCGACACGCCCGAAAAACAGGCGATCCGCAAGGATCAGGCCGACTGCATGGGGTGCCTGAGCCAGTGCAGCTTTTCGTCCTGGGCGGATACCGAAACCAATTCGACCGGGCGGCTGGTCGATCCGCGCAGCTTCTGCATTCAAAAGACGTTGCAGGACATCGCGCATGGCGGGGATACCGACCAGAATCTGATGTTCGCGGGCCATGCCGCGTTCAATTTCAAGCGCGATCCCTTTTATTCCAACGGCTTCGTGCCGACGGTCAAGCAGCTGGTCGATCGCATCCTGACCGGCGACTGACGTCCCCGTGAAGCGCGCGCTGGCGATCCGGCATGCGCCCGACGAGGGGGTGGCGGGGCTGCGCGCGCCGATCGAGGCGGCGGGCTATGCGCTGGAGCGGATCGATGTGCGCGACGCCGCCTTTGCGACGCTGGATCTGACGGCGCCCGACCTGCTGATCCTGATGGGCGGGCCGATGGGGGTGTATGAGCGCGCCGAACATCCCTGGATCGATGGCGAGGTCGAGCGGCTGGCGGAGCGGATCGCGCGCGGGCTGCCGACGCTGGGCGTGTGCCTGGGCGCGCAGATGATCGCGCAGGCGATGGGTGCCAAGGTGGTGGTCGGTGCGGTGCGCGAGGTCGGCTTCGCACCGGTCGCGCTGACACAGGCGGGCGCGCGCTCGCCATTGCGGCATCTTGCGGGCGTGCCGGTGCTGCACTGGCATGGCGATACGTTCGCGTTGCCCGAGGGGGTCGACCTGCTCGCCTCGACCATGGGTTGCGCGCATCAGGCGTTTGCGCGCGGGCGCGCGTTGCTGGCGCTGCAATTCCATCCCGAAATCGGTGAGGATGCGCGGTTCGAGGGCTGGCTGGACGGCTCGGACGACTATGCGGCGGGGGCGGGCATGAGCATCGCGCGGCTGCGGGCGGATCATGCGCGTTTTGGCCCTGCGGCGGTTGCGGCGGGGCGGGCGATGATGGCCGAGTGGCTGGCGGCGCTTTAGCGCCGGAAGTGGCATCGGCCCGCGCTCTCTCCGCGCCACCCATCTGATGCGGTAGCGGGGCGCGGGCCAGTGCCGCATTCATCCCGATGCGGCGCCCGTTTCTAGCGCAGCTGCTGGCGGATCGCGGCGTCGGTTCTGTCGCCATAGGGGGGCAGGATTCCCGCCAGTTTTGCGACGTTGAGCGGGGACTGGCGGAACACCGCCTTGGCGTGGCTGAATGTGCGGAAACCCGCTTCGCCGTGATAGGCGCCCATGCCCGACGGGCCGATCCCGCCAAAGGGGAGTTCCTCCATGCTGACATGGAAGATGGTGTCGTTGATGCTGACGCCGCCCGCGACGGTGCGGTCGAGTATCGTTCGACGTTCGCGCTCGTCGGCAGCGAACAGGTAGAGCGCGAGCGGACGGGCGCCGCGATTGACATCGGCAATCGCGCCATCGAGCGTGTCATAGGTCAATACCGGCAGGACGGGGCCGAAAATCTCCTCGCGCATCACGATCATGTCCGGCGTCGGATTGCGGACGATGTGCAGCGGCAGCTTGCGTGCGTTGGACGCGGCGAAATCCTCGTTGGCGGGATTGACCGCGATCACCTCGCCGCCCTTGCCGCGGGCATCGTCGATCGCGGCGGTCAGGCGTTCGAAATGGCGGTCGTTGATGATCGCGGTGTAATCGGGATTGGCGAGCAATGTCGGATACATGGATGCGGCGGCGCGGATCAGGCCGTCGACCGCCTCCCCCTCCCGTTCCCGGGGCACCATCATATAGTCCGGCGCGATGCAGATCTGGCCCGCATTGAGCATCTTGCCCATCGCGATCCGCTGCGTCGCCTGTTCGAGATTTGCCGACCGACCGAGGATCGCGGGCGATTTGCCGCCGAGTTCCAGCGTCACCGGCGTCAGATTGTCGGCGGCGGCGTGCAGGATGTGGCGGCCGATGCCGGTCGCGCCGGTGAACAGGAGATGGTCGAAGGGGAGGGCGGCAAAAGCCTTGCCGACATCCGGCCCGCCGCTGACGAAGGCGAGTTCGGTGGGATCGAAATAGCGCGGCGCCAGTTCGGCGAACAGCGCGGCGGTGGCGGGGGTGAACTCGCTGGTCTTGACCATCGCGCGGTTCCCCGCGGCGAACGCGCCCGCCAGCGGGCTCATCACCAGATTGACCGGGAAGTTCCAGGGCGAGATGATGCCGACCACCCCCTTGGGCTGATATTCGACCCATGCCCGTGCGCCGAGCAGCCCGAGCGGGAACATCACCGGTTTGCGCTGGCGCCGCGCCCAGCGCCCGACCATTTTGGCGGCGTGCCGGAGCGGGGCGACCGAGGCGACGATGTCGGTGATCATCGTCTGGCGCGGGCTGCGGTGGCCGAAATCCTCGCTCAACGCATCGCAGAAGCGCGGGGCGTTGTCGCGGACCAGCGCGATGGCGCGGGCGAGCCGGTCGCGGCGCGCCGCGATCGACACGGGCAGTTCGGCCATGAAGGCGGCGCGCTGGGCCGCGAGCAGATCGTCCATCGCACTCATAGCCCGACTCCGTAGATCCATGCCGGAAATGCAGCCAGCGCCAGCAGCGTGCCGAGCGGCAACCGGCTCGTCATCCCCATTTCGCGGCCCGCGATGCGCAGCGCCAGCGCGACGGCGAGGCCGATCAGGCTGGCGGCGAGCAGCACCGGCATCAGCAGCGACGCGCCGAGCCACAGGCCGATCGCCCCGAACAGCTTGGGATCGCCGCCGCCCAGCCCCTCGCGCCCGCGAATCCTGCGATAGGTGAAGGCGACGAGATAGAGCAGGCCGAAACCGATCGCCCCGCCCGCCGCGCGGTCGAGCCAGCCGGGATCGAAGAAGATGCCGTCGGCGATGCCGGTGACGGCGAGCAGCGCGGTCAGCCGGTTGGGCAGCCAGAAGGCGGCGAGATCGAGCGCGGCCAGCGCGAGCAGCAGCCAGCCGAAGATCGCGCCCGCCACGCTTTCCCATCCCGGCGCGACGAGCCCCGCGGCGACACCGACGACGATGCCGGCGATCTCGGTCGCCGGATGGCCGGGATGGATGCGGCCGCCACAGCCGCGGCAGCGCCCGCGTTGCAGGGTATAGCTGAACAGCGGGACGAGTTCGTGCGCGGCAAGCGCCTTGTCGCACCCGTCACAGGCCGAGCGGCCCGTGGCAATGCTGCGCCCCTGGGGCCAGCGCAGCGCGAGCGTGGCGATGAAGCTGCCGAAGATCGCGCCGAGCAGGCCGAGCGCGGTGGGCCAGAGCCAGTCAGGCATTGCGGGTCGCCTGCCGCGTCACCCCGGCCTTGTGCCGGGGGCCACGGTGCCGCGCGGGCCGTTCGTCCGAGGCGAAGGTCATTGCCTGTCGCCCGGTGGACCCCGGCACGAGGCCGGGGTGACGGTCGTGGGGAATGGGTTGCTCAGGCATGGGCTGGTTTCTTGCGGATCAGGTAGCGATAGACGCCGAAAAGGTTGATCGCGAACAGCACGAGATTTTGCGAGAGCAGCGGTTCGTCGCTGCCGATCAGCGCGCCGGTGATCCAGGCGAGGCTGGAGGCGACGAACAGCGCGAAGCCATAGCCGGTGACGCGGCGGCCATTGTCGAGCGACACCATGAAGGCGGCGATGATCCCGCTGATCGAGGCGAACCAGCGCAGGATGTCGATCGGCTCCATTGTGGCGCTCCGTTGTTTTGCAATCGCGCGATCAGGGGACTAGATCGCAAGCCAAGTCAACGCATTGCGAGGCCAACATGTCCACCGATCCCGTCGTCATCCTGTCCTATGCCCGAACGCCGATGGGCAGCATGCAGGGCGTGCTGGCCGATGCGAGTGCGACCGATCTGGGCGCGGCGGCGGTGGGCGCGGCGGTCGAGCGCGCCGGGCTGAAGGGCGAGGCGGTCGAGCGCATCTATATGGGCTGTGTGCTGCCCGCGGGGCTGGGGCAGGCGCCGGCGCGGCAGGCGGCGAGGAAGGCGGGGTTGCCCGATCATATCGAGGCGACGACGGTCAACAAGATGTGCGGATCGGGCATGCAGGCGGCGATCATGGGGGCCGAGGCACTGGCCGCCGGATCGGTCGACATGCTGATCGCGGGCGGGCTGGAGAGCATGACCAACGCGCCCTATCTGTCGATGAAGCATCGCGGCGGCGCGCGGATCGGCCATGACCGGCTGTTCGACCATATGTTCCTCGACGGGCTGGAAGACGCTTATGAGCCAGGGCGGGCGATGGGGACGTTCGCCGAAGAGATCGCGACCGAATATCAGTTCACGCGCGAGGCGCAGGATGATTACGCCATCGCCAGCCTGAAGCGTGCGCAACGGGCGCAGCAGAGCGGCGGGTTCGATCGCGAGATCGTGCCGGTCGAGATCACGACGCGCAAGGGCGTGACGAGCGTGGCGCTGGACGAACAACCGGCGAAGGGCGATCCGGCGAAGATCCCGACGCTGAAACCGGCATTCGCCAGGGACGGAACGGTGACGGCGGCCAATGCCTCGTCGATTTCCGATGGCGCGGCGGCGCTGGTGATGACGCGGCTGTCGGTGGCCGAGCGGCTGGGGTTGCAGCCGGTGGCGCGGGTGGTGTCCCATGCCGCGCATGCGCAGGTGCCCGCGCGCTTCACCACGGCGCCGGTGTTCGCGATGCGCAAGGCGCTCGACAAGGCGGGCTGGGGCATTGGCGATGTCGATCTGTTCGAAGTGAACGAGGCGTTTGCGGTGGTGGCGATGATCGCGATGCGTGACCTGTCGATTTCGCATGACGTGCTGAACGTCAATGGCGGCGCCTGTGCGCTGGGCCATCCGATCGGCGCGAGCGGGGCGCGGATCATGGCGACGCTGTTGGCCGCGATGCAGAATGGCGGGCAGAAGCGCGGGCTGGCGTCGCTGTGCATCGGCGGGGGCGAGGCGACGGCGATGGCGCTGGAGCTGATGGATTGATCGCGTGCGAGGGCGTGGGGATTGCGTGGCGTGTCGTGAGAGGTGAATTGCCGCCATGGTGACGGCGGCCTTTTGCATGGAGCCATGAAGTCGCGCGGGCGGTCGATCTTCGGCGTGGCCATCACTTGCGGCGCGGTGGGCCCCGGCACAAGGCCGGGGTGACGGTGGTGTTGCCGGGGCCGGTGTGGCCTGGCGGACCGCTAACGTCGGGTGCGGGCGGCGCGCAGGGCGGCGGCGCAGCTGGCCTGGTCGATCGGGCTGCCGTCGCGCTGCCGGGTTTCGGCATAGGTGACGACCGGGTCGCTGCGGCCCGTGCGCGGCGGGTAGAGATAGGCGTCGAGCACGCAGATCGGGCCGCCGAACTGCAATTTGCGCGCGGCCCCTTCGCGCACGTCCATCAGCGGCGTGCCGAACTGGGCGACCAGCGCGGCGGCGTTGGCGCCCATCACGCTGGTCAGCGCGGCCATGCCCGCAGGCACCGGGATCGGCGCGGCGCGGCCCGGGGGCGGGGCGTTGCCGCCGCCGCAGGCCGCGAGGAGAAACAGGCCCAACAGGGCGGGATACGCTTTCACTTGCCGGTCCTCCGGTGGAACACATGGGTGGCCATCGCCGCGCCCAGCACCGGCGCTGCGAAATTGACGAACGGGACGAAGAACAATGCGGTTCCCGCCGCCCCGGTGGCGAAGCGGGCGATCCGCGTCGTGTTGCGCCAGCGCCGCAGGTCGCGGTCGGGCATATGGCGCGCGGCGACCATATCGCCAAGGTCGCGCCCGAGCAGCCAGCTGTTGACCAGGAAAAAGGCGATCGGCGTGCCGACTCCGGTGACGAGCAGCAGCAGATAGACCGGCGAAAAAGCGAGGTTGGCGAGCACCGCGCGGGCCGCCGATCGGATCCCCATCATCACCGAGCGGGCGAACGAGATGTCGCGCGCAAGGGCGAGGCGGTCGGGATAATGTTTCGCCTCGACCGCGTGAACCACCTCGTCCGCGAAAATGCCGACCACGGCGATGGCGATGGCGCGGAACAGCAGCCAGGCGCCGAGCGCGGCGAGCAGGATCGCGGCGGCGGCGGCAAGGCTGGCCATGCTCTGGCTGGCGGCGAACCAGTGGGCGAGCGTCCATTGGATACCGAACCACAGCGCCGCGCCCAGCGCCGCGAACAGGGCAAGCGTGACCAGCATCGATTTGACGAACACCGCGATCACCGGCCGGTCGCCCAGCTGACCGATCGAAAGGAACAGCGCGTGCAGCATCGCGGCCATGGATGCGGGGGCGGGCGGGGCAAGTCAACGCGGCAGATCGACCGCCAAAGGACAGTGGTTGCGTGCCCGCCATCGCTCGATTAGGCGCGGGGGCTGATTTTCAGGAGACGCCAGTGACCGCAACCACCCATGACGTCGTCGCGATCGGCAATGCCATCGTCGATATTCTGGCGCAGGCCGAAGACAGCTTCATCGAGGAGATCGGCGTCGCCAAGGGGTCGATGCAGCTGATCTTTTCGCCCGAGGATGCCGACGCGCTCTATGCCAAGATGGGGCCGGGGCGTGAGGTTTCGGGCGGCTCTGCGGCGAATACAGTGGCGGGGATGGCGGCGCTGGGCAGCCGCTGCGCGTTCATCGGCCAGGTTGCCGACGACCAGCTGGGCGAGGTGTTCGGCCATGACCTGCGCGCCGCGGGGGTCGATTTCGCGACCGAGGTGCGCGCGGGCCAGCCGACCACTGCGCGCTGCCTGATCTTTGTGACGCCCGATGGACAGCGGACGATGAACACCTTCCTTGGCGCGTCGCAATTCCTGCCCGAACGGGCGCTGGACCGCGAGGTGATTGCGGGCGGGGCGATCCTGTATCTCGAAGGCTATCTGTGGGACCCGGAAGAGCCGCGCGCGGCGATGCGGGCGGCGATCGGCATCGCGCGCGATGCGGGGCGCAAGGTCGCCTTTACGCTGTCCGACGTGTTCTGCATCAGCCGCCATGGCGGGGATTTCCGCGCGCTGATCGCCGAGGGGCTGATCGACATATTGTTCGCCAACGAGAATGAGTTGCTGGCGCTGGCGGAGCTTGAGGATTTCGAGGCGGCGGTGGCGAAGGTTGCGCCGCAGGTGCCGGTGCTGGTGGTGACGCGCAGCGAACAGGGCGCGATTGCGGTGGCGGGCGGCGAGCGGGTCGCGGTGAGCGCTGAGCCGATCGACAAGGTGGTCGACACCACCGGCGCGGGCGACCTGTTCGCGGCCGGATTCCTGCACGGCCAGGCGCAGGGGTGGGACGTCGAGAAGTCGTTGAAGCTGGGCGCGGTGTGCGCGGCGGAAATCATCTCGCATTATGGCGCGCGGCCCGAGGCGGATCTGAAGGAACTGGCTGCGAAGCTCGGCTGAGCGCCGGCCCCTATGCGATCGGCGTGATCGTCATCTCGCCAAAGGTCATGAACACCAGCGCCTTGCCCGCGGGGCCGCGATAGGCGCCCTGCGCGCCGGACAGATACAGCGCGACGGCGGTGAAGCGCCACGCCTGTTCCTCGGTGCAGGTGACTTTGCGCGTGGTGAACAGGGGCAGGTCGTTGCGCTGACCGAAGTCGCGCGCGAGCCGCGCGTCGGCGCCGCGCGCTTCGGGGACCGAGGGGTGGTCCCAGCCCCACAGGAAGGTGCCGTCTGCCAGGCTGTAGGTGCCGATGACCTGCACCGGGGCGGTGACCCGTTTGGTCGCGCTGGAGAAAACGATCGTGCCCGCGTCCAGATCGACGCTCCAGTCGAAGGGTTCGTCACCGAAGATCGCCCGGAACGCGCCGGTCTTGAGCGCGATTTCGGATTCGGCGCGGCCGAAGACGAGCTCGGTCGGCTCGGCCACCCGTTGCCGGGCGTCGGGCGCGGCGGCGGTCAGCAGCGCGATTCCGGCGAGTGTGGCGGACAGAAACCCCATGATGGTGCCTTTCCAGGAGGGACAATCCGCCGCCCGGACGAACGGGCGGCGGGGCGATGGTTACTCGGCGGGATCGTCGAGCAGTTCGGCGGGGGTTTCGCGGCCATGGTCGCGACCGGCGGCGCGGTGGCCCTGCGCCAGTTTGAACACCACACCCGACAGCAGCGCGAGCGCGAGCAGGTTGGGCAGCGCCATCGCCGCATTGGCGATGTCGCCCAGGCGCCAGACCAGTTCGAGCTGCTGAAAGCTGCCGACCCAGATCACCGCGCACCACAGCAGCCGCCAGGGGATGATCGCCCAGTCGCCGATGATGTGGCTGACCGCGCGTTCGCCATAATAGGACCAGGCGAGCAGGGTGGTGAACACGAACAGGATCAGCGCGATCGAGGCGACCAGCGTGCCGAGCGGCAGGCCCGCGACCTGGAACGGGAAGGCGGCGGCGAAGGCCCCTGCGGTCATGTCGAAGCCCTTAAGGTCCGACGACCAGGCGTGAAGCTGGGGCACCGCCTGTCCGGTGGTGGCGTCGATCGCGGTGAAATTGCCCTCGACCGTCAGGATGACCAGCGCGGTCATCGTGCAGATGACGATCGTGTCGATGAACGTGCCCATCATCGCGAACCGGCCCTGTTGTGCGGGATCGGTGGTGCGCGCGACGGCATGGGCGATCGGGGTCGAACCCTGCCCCGCCTCGTTCGAGAACAGGCCGCGGGCGACGCCGGCGCGCAGGGCGATGATGATCGCGGCGCCCGCAAAACCGCCGGTCGCCGACTGGGCGTTGAACGCGCCGCCGAAGATCAGCGCGAAGGTTTCGGGAATGTCGCGGATGTTGATGAGAATCGCGATCAGCGCCATCGCGATATAGGTGGCGGCCATGGTCGGCACGAGCTTTTCGGCGACATTGCCGATCGATTTGATCCCGCCAAGGATGACGATCAGCACCGCGCCCGCGCAGATCGCGCCGCCGATCCATTCGTCGAACCCGGTCAGTTGCTGGAAGCTGTCGCCGATCGAATTGGCCTGGATCATGTTGCCGGTGACGAGCGAGGAGAAGAGCAGGCCGAGCGAGAAGAAGATCGCCAGCCACTTCCATTTGGGGCCGAGGCCATATTGGATATAGCTCATCGGGCCGCCGCGATAATGCCCTTCTGGCGTGATGTCGCGATAGCGGATGGCGAGCGCCCCTTCGGCAAAGGCGAGCGCCATGCCGATCAGCGCGGTGATCCACATCCAGAAGATCGCGCCGGGGCCGCCCAGCGTGATCGCGGTGGCGACGCCCGCGAGGTTGCCGGTGCCGACCTGGCCCGACAATGCGGTGGACAGCGCGGCGAAGGGGGAGATTTCGCCCGCGCCCTTTTGCCCCGTCTTTTTGAACAGGCCGGTAAAGGCGGGCCAGAGGTTGACCAGCGGATAGAAGCGCAGCCCGACCATGATGTAGAGGCCGATGCCGAACAGGATGACCACCAGAGGCGGCAGCGGCAGCACCTGTGCCCCGTTCCACGTGCCGCCCCAGATGAAGTCCGAAACATTGGTGATATGGTCGATCAGGCCATATTCGGCCTGTGCATCCGCGGTTGCTGCCGACATCTGTGCGCGTCCCCCCGATTAAGCTGTGGCGCAAAGGCTAGCGGACGGGTCGGCGGGTGGGAAGGGGCATGCTGTCGATGGCGGGCGCGATGCGGGTCGGCGGCGGACCAGCCAAATGCCGCGTCAGCGGCTGGCCAGGCCCATGTCGATCGCCTCTTCCTGCCGTTCGCGCACAAAGCCGATCAGGCCGGGCTTGCGCGAGCGTTTCTCGCGCTCCGCCCTGAGGATCATGTGGACCGTCGCGAAACAGGTGTCGAGATCGTCATTGACCACGACATAGTCATAGCCGTCCCAGTGCGACAATTCGCGCTCCGCCCGCTTCATGCGATATTGGATGACCTCTTCGCTGTCGGTCTTGCGGTCGCGCAGCCGCCGTTCGAGTTCGCGCAGCGAGGGCGGGACGATGAACACGCGGACGACATCGCCGCCCTCCAGCTGGAACAGCTGTTGCGCGCCCTGCCAGTCGACGTCGAACAGCACATCCTGTCCCGCGGCCAGCATTTCCTTCACCGGCGCGCGCGGCGTGCCATAGCGATAGTTGAAGACATGCGCCCATTCGAGAAATTCGTGGCGGGCGGCGCGCGCCTTGAACGTTTCGGTCGAGATGAAATGATATTCGCGGCCATCGACCTCGCCCTCCCGCATCGGGCGGGTGGTGGCGGACACCGACACGCCCATGCCGGGTTCGGCGGCGAGCAGTTTGCGCGCGATGGTCGATTTGCCCGCGCCCGAGGGGGAGGACAGGACGAACAGCACGCCCCTGCGGTCGAAATCGAATTGGGAATCGCGATGCGCCATGCCTGCCTTTGAAGCGGGCAGGCGCCGCAGGTCAAGCGCGGGCCGCGGGAAAAACTAGCTGTGGCGCGATGCCTTGCGCCGGTCGAGCGCCTTTTTGGCGACATAGGCGCCGCCCAGCGCCAGCCCAAGCGGGCCCATGCGCCGCATCGCGCCCGCCGCGAGCCAGCCCATCGCCGCACCCTTGGTCCCGCCGCTGCCGTCGCGCCGGTCGACTTCGCGGCCCACCAGGGCGCCGATCAGCTTGCCGATCATGCCTCGAACTCCCGTTCGTCCGTCACCAGTTCGCCCGTCACCAGTTTGAACGTGTCGGTGAGGCCGTTGAGGCCATACCAGAGCGCGCCCGCGCCACATCCAAGGCCGAGCAGCAGCGCCGCGATCGTCGATCCGTCCATGATTTTCTCTCCGCTTCACAACGCACAAAGCGCGAAACGGCGGGTGGTTCCATATGGTTAAGACGAAACCATTTTTTCCGGGCGAACCAGCCGGTCGAACGTCGCGGCGTCGACCAGGCCGAGCTTCAGCCCCGCCTCGCGCAGCGTCAGCCCCTGTTCGTGCGCGGTCTTGGCGATCCTGGCGGCATTGTCATAGCCGATTTCCGGGGCGAGCGCGGTGACGAGCATCAGCGAGCGGTCGACCAGTTCGGCGATACGCGGCGCGTTCGGTTGCAGCCCCGCGACACAGCGGTCGGCGAAACTGTCCATGCCGATAGCGAGCAGGTGGATCGAGCGCAGCACCGCCGCGCCGATCATCGGTTTGAACACGTTGAGTTCGAGATGGCCCTGAAGCCCGCCGACGGTTGCCGCCTGATGGTTGCCGATCACCTGGGCGGCGACCATCGTCAGCATTTCGCACTGGGTCGGGTTGACCTTGCCCGGCATGATCGAGCTGCCCGGTTCGTTGGCGGGCAGGTCGAGCTCGCCCAGCCCCGAACGCGGGCCGGAGCCGAGCAGGCGGATGTCGTTGGCGATCTTGGTCAGCGCCACGGCGAGGCTGGACAGGCGGCCCGCGAAATCGACCAGCGTATCGTTCGATGCCAGCGCCTCGAACTTGTTGGGCGCGGTTTCGAAGGGGATTTGGGTGAGGTCGGACAGTGCCGCCGCGACCGCGATGTCGAAGCCCTTTGGCGCGTTGAGGCCGGTGCCGACGGCGGTGCCGCCCTGGGCCAGCCGGGTCAGCGCATGGTCGATGATCGGCAGCGTGCGCACCCGCGCCAGCCGCAACTGTGCATAATAGCCCGAAAATTCCTGGCCCAGCGTGATCGGTGTCGCGTCCTGAAGATGGGTGCGGCCGATCTTGACGATGCCGTCCCATGCCTTTGCCTTGTCGAGCAGCGCCGCCGCCAGCCGGTCGAGCGCGGGCAGCAGATCGCGCTTTGCCGCGATCACCGTCGCGACGTGCAGCGCGGTCGGAAAGCTGTCGTTGGACGACTGGCTCATATTGACATGATCGTTGGGGTGGACCGGCGATTTGCCGCCGCGCGTGCCGGTCAACCGTTCGTTGGCGCGGCCCGCAATCACCTCGTTGACGTTCATGTTGGTCTGGGTGCCGCTGCCGGTCTGCCAGATCACCAGCGGGAACTGGTCGTCGAGCTTGCCCGATGCGACTTCGGCTGCCGCCGCCTCGATCGCATCGGCGAGGGCAGGGTCCAGCCCGTGATTGCGGTTCACCCGCGCCGCCGCCTGTTTGACCAGCGCGAGTGCGTGGATGATCGCGATGGGCATTTTCTCGGTCGGGCCGAAGGGGAAGTTTTCGATGCTCCGCTGGGTCTGCGCGCCCCAATAGGCGTCCGCGGGCACCTCGATCGGGCCGATGGAGTCGGTTTCGGTGCGGGTCATATCTACCTCCGTCATGCCGGACCTGGGTCAGTAAGTGGGCGGCGAAGCACGTTGAGGGCGGTCGTTCAACTTGTTCGTCAACTGGCCTTGTGCCGGGGTCCAGCTATCGGCACGCGAGACGAAAGCGCCGCTTGCTATTCAGATGCGGTGGCGTGGACCCCGGCACAAGGCCGGGGTGACGGGGAGGTGGGGCCGGGGTGACGGGAAGGTGGGCCGGGGTGGCGCGGGAAGTGGGGCCGGGGCGGCGAATGGGGTGGCGTGTGTTCGACGCCCGTTTCACTTCTTGCGCTTGAAATCCACGGCGACGACGTTCGATCCATCCTCGATCGGTTCGGCGGCGGGGCCGTCATTTTCGGCTTCGTCATGCGGGTCGGGACCGTCGGGTTCCTCGGCTGCCTGGAAGCGCAGTTCGAAATTGACCGCGGGGTCGTGAAAGCCGGTGATCGCAGCGAAGGGGATGACCAGCGTCGAGGGGATCTGGTTGAAGCTGAGGCCCACCGAAAACCGCTCGTCATCGACGGTCAGGTCCCAGAAGCGATGCTGGATGACGATCGTCATTTCTTCGGGAAACCGCTCGATCAGCCGGTCGGGGATGTCGACGCCGGGGGCGCGGGTGCGGAAGGTGATGTAGAAATGATGCGCGCCGGGCAGCGCGCCGCTTTCCGCCACCTGATCGAGCACGCGGCCGACCACGGCGCGCAGCGCCTCCTGCACGATTTCGTCATAGGGAATCAGGCTGTCGGGCACGTTCGCGGTCATGCCCCATGACCTAGCGGCGATGCGGCAGCGGTCAAGGTGGTTGGCACAACTTGCATTGCAGGTGGCGCGTAGTTCGCCG
>CADEEK010000013.1 GCA_902826325.1 uncultured Sphingomonadales bacterium | reverse complement strand
GCTCGCGCAAGCGCCCCAGACGTCGATCGGCTGCGCGATGCCCGCCTGCCACTCGGTTTCGTCTCCGGCAGCGCCGCTGACGCTGTCGCGGCTGAGCACCGCCTCGGGATTGTCGAACCGAGAGACGCCAGCGGCGCGCGCCGACGCCGCATCGCGCTCGGCCGTGTCCCGGTCGCGAATATCGGTCTGGGCGAGCGCGCGGTCGACCGCTTCGCTCTCGGTGAGTATCTGTGCGGCAGCGCCAGGCACCAGCCCGGCTCCCGACAGGGTGATGCAGGTAACGCCGAACGCACGGCGCAATAGTCTTGAAACGGCCATTTATGGCTCCGTCGGAACGGATGCATTCAGGGCGCGCGAACATGCGCGCCGACGGCGGCGTTCAGACGGCTCGTGGTGGCTGGAAGGGCGGCGCAGAACCGCGATCAGGCGGCGACGTGACGCTGGCCGGAAGCTCATGCGCCAGGGGCGCGCCAAACGGATGGGCAATTTCGACACCAAGATCGAGCGCAAGCACCGGGCTCGCACCGGTCAGGGCATGGTCGTGCCCGCCATCTGCATCGGCATCCTCGTCGCTCGGCTCGGAATGCGAATGGTGCGCTTCGACGCTGCCGTCCGATGCGTGATGATGATGCTCATCAACCGCGACCGGCGCGGCAAGATGCGCCACATCGTGCAACCCACTCGCCACGCGCGGCCCAGCCACGGCAACCGTCGCGGTGGCGATGCCGAGGCAAAGGAGGAAAAGGCGAATGAGCCGAGTCACCGGCTCTGTATAGCGCTGGATGCGATGAGGGGAAGGTGCGCTCTTATCGCGGCTTCAGACCTGTCGGATCGTGCTGCAGCTCAAAGTGCCAACTGCGACCTGTCGGTGTCACTTAGCGTGTCCGCAATTGTGGAACATCGAAAAATTCCCGTCAGTCGGCTCTCGGCCCACTAGCCGCCGTCCGCCGCGCCTCCAGCAATCTATCCACAGATACCTTTGAGGGAGGTGTAGCTATATCGAACCTGCTGATGGTCGGGCCGCCGGGGGCGGGCAAGTCGCTGATGGCGAGCTGCCTGCCGGGCATCCTCCCGCCGCTCGATGCGGGCGAGGCGCTCGAAGTATCGATGGTCGCGAGCGTCGCCGGGACGTTGCAGGGGGGCAGGCTGACACGCACCCGCCCGTTCCGCTCGCCGCACCACAGCGCGTCGATGGCCGCGCTGACCGGTGGCGGGCTGAAGGTGAAGCCGGGGGAGGTGAGCATGGCGCATCTGGGCGTCCTGTTCCTCGACGAGCTGCCCGAATTTCAGCGCGCGGTGCTCGATTCGCTGCGCCAGCCGCTCGAAGCCGGGGTGGTCAGTGTCGCGCGGGCCAATGCGCATGTCACCTTTCCCGCGCGGGTGCAGCTGGTCGCGGCGATGAACCCTTGCCGCTGTGGTCATCTGGGCGATCCGGCGCTGGCCTGCGCGCGGGCGCCGCGATGTGCGGCGGATTATCAGGCCAAGGTGTCCGGGCCGCTGCTCGACCGCATCGACCTGCATGTCGAGGTTCAGCCGGTGACGGCGGCCGATCTGGTGCTGCCCCCGCCCGCCGAGGGATCGGCGGAGGTCGCCGCGCGGGTCGCGGCGGCGCGCGCGGTGCAGGCGGCGCGCTATGCCGAGGCCGGGGTGCGGACCAATGCCGAGGCGAACGGGCCGGTGCTCGACGATGCGGCGACGCCCGATGCGGCGGGCCGCGCATTGCTGACCCAGGCGGCCGAGGCGATGCGGATGAGCGCGCGCGGCTATACCCGCGTGCTGCGCGTCGCGCGCACCATCGCCGATCTGGCGGGCGCCGACACGGTCGGCCGCATCCATATCGCCGAGGCGCTGAGCTATCGCCGGCAGGCGCCGCGCAATTGAGCGGGCGCGGTCCGATGCGCTATCGCCGGGGCGCCGGCCCGGTTTTCGGTTGTCTGGCGGTCGGACTGTCGGTCGTGGCGCTGATCGCGGCGTGGCTGATGGGTGGCGCCTATACCGAGACCTTTCCCCGGCCCTTCGATGCCGTGCGGTGGCAGCGGGCGGCGAATGAGACTTCGGACGTCCGGTGCGGCATGATCGCGGACCTGCAACTGCGCATTGGCTTGGTCGGCAGGACGCGCGCCGAACTGACCGCGTTGCTGGGGGCGCCGATCGACGACCGGCGCGATCCGTCGCGCGGTTATTGGACCTTGTGCCCCAGCTTCATGGACGTGTGGATATTGGAGGTGCGCTGGCGGGATGGGCGCGCGGTGTCGGCGATCGTGCGGGATAGTTAGACGACGCCGTATTTGCGCATCCGACCGGCTTGCCCCGATCGCGTTGTTGGTCTAGCCACGCCGCTCGCCCAGTGCCCCTGTGGTGAAATTGGTAGACGCGCTCGACTCAAAATCGAGTTCCGAAAGGAGTGCTGGTTCGATTCCGGCAAGGGGCACCATTCTCGCTTCGCTCGACTGTCGCCCCTGGCATTCCCTCGAGTTCGGACTTCGTCCGACTGGGGGCGCCATTCCCGCTTCGCTCGACTGTCGCCCCTGGCATCGCCTCGGGTTCGGACTTCGCCGCTGAAGCCCGAATGCCGGTGCCGAAGCGTCAGTCGAACAGGCTGAGCGGGATGGCGTTGCCCATCCGGGTCTGGCCTTCGCCATTGGGGTGAAGGTGGTCGCCGGGGTCGAGCGCCGGATCGAGCCGCGTGGGCGCCGCCCGGTCGGCCACCACCTTCTCCATGTCGACCACGCCGTCAAAGGCGCCGGACGTGCGAATCCACTGGTTGACCGTGACGCGCATTGCCTCCCGATCTTCCGAGAAATAGCCGGCGCCGCGAAACGGCAGGATGGTCATGCCGATCACCTTGATGCCTTTTGCGTGCGCAAGGGCGATCAACTGGCGATAACCGGCGATCAGCTGGTCGGGCGTAATCGTCGCGCGATCGGGGCGGCCGGGGGCGGGGCCGGACGTGCCGATGTCGTTGATCCCCTCAAGCAGTACGACATGACTGACGCCGGGGACCGACAGGACGTCATGTTCGAACCGCGCCAGCGCGCTGGGGCCGGTGCCCTGGTTCAGGATACGGTTGCCGCCGATCGCCTGGGTAATCACGACATGCGGCTTGCCCGCGTCGGTGAGGCGGCGGCCCAGCACGTCGCCCCAGCGGCAGCGCGGCATCGCGTCATTGGGGCAATGGACATTGTCGGTGATCGAATCGCCGAACGCCACGATCACCGGTCGCGCGGCGCCGGTGTCGACATCGACGCCGGTGATCAGCGGGCGTAGCGGATTGCGCGCCGCCGGGGCAAAGCCGTCGGTCGTGTGATCGCCGGCGGAGGACAGCAAGGTCGGCTGGCCCGCCGCGCCATGCACGGTGCGCAGCTGCGCCGCTTCGGGGAAGAACAGCGAGATCTCGACCACCTCGAACGGCTTGACGGGGAGTGCGACGGGATCGCTGACCAGCAGCTTGCCGGAAGCGAGCAAGGTCTGCGGCGCGCCGCCAAAGGTGACGCGCATGGTGGTGCCATCGGCGCGGCGCACCGATGCCGCGCCGATGCGCACCGGCGGGCCGACCCGGTTGGACAGGCGAATGCGAATCCGATCGCCCGCCGCGCCGACGCGAACGGCGGATCGCAACGTCACATTCTGCACCGCGATCGCCTGATCGTCGTTGGCGCGCCACATGCTCGCGGTCCAGGCGCGGGTCCAG
The DNA here is from genome assembly GCA_902826325.1 of uncultured Sphingomonadales bacterium. GTDB lineage: Bacteria > Pseudomonadota > Alphaproteobacteria > Sphingomonadales > Sphingomonadaceae > Sphingomonas. Next base: position 20,246 of record CADEEK010000013.1, on the reverse strand, counting down.
CTTTGGGCCTGGGCGGGAAGGGCGGCCGCGAGCATCGCAATCGCCATCAGTCGCGCGATCGCGGCGATCGATTTAACCGGCAAATTGATCGACATCAGCCTCTCCCCCAAATGCGAATAACCCGCCCTTGCGCGCGGTCCTATCAACGCTGGACACGTTTCGGAAATACTTATAGATAATTTTTAAATAAGTCGAGCGTGGGAGAGTCGAGCGATGCTGAAGGTGGGTCAGGAACTTTTGGTCGAATCCGGCGCCGCCACGCATCGCGGGCATTTCCGCCCGATCGGAAAGGCGGCGCGCATCCGCCGCTGGATGGGCCGCGCGGCGCTGATGGTGATGAGTGTGTCCGCCGTCACCGGCAACGCCGGCAGCGCCACCGCCGGTTCGGCCACCGCCAGCTCCGCCAGCGCTGAATCGACCAGGGCCGAGCGTCCGAACATTGTCGTGATCCTGGTCGACGACATGGGCTATTCCGATATCGGCAGTTTCGGCGGCGAGATCCCGACACCGAATATCGACGCGCTGGCCAAGACCGGGCTGCGCTACACCCAATTCTACAACGCCGCGCGGTGCAGCCCGACGCGCGCATCGCTGCTGACCGGCCTGTATCCGCATCAGGCAGGGGTCGGCCATCTCGAATCGGTCGTCATTCCCGGATCGACGGGCAGCCAGGGCAAGCTCGCCAACCGCGCTGTGACACTGGCCGAGGTCGCGGGTTCGGCGGGCTATTACACCGCCATTTCGGGCAAATGGCATATCGGCGCGTCACTCGGCGTCGGGCCGTGGCAGCGCGGGTTCAAGCGGTCGATGGTGACGGCGATCACGCCGGTCTATTTCCCCGACCAGCAGCAGGGCGGCGACGCCAAGATGCTGATCGACGGGCGCCCGGTGCCGCTGAACTCGCCGGAGCTGAGCAACGGATACTGGTATTCCAGCGACCTCTACACCGATTGGGGAATCAAGTTCATCGAGGAGGCGCGCAGTGAGAAAAAGCCGTTCCTGCTCTATCTCAGCTTCACCGCGCCGCATTTCCCGATCATGGCGCCGCAGGAAACGGTCGCCAAGTTCAAGGGCAAGTATCTCGAAGGCTGGGACAAGCTGCGCGCCGCGCGGTTTGCGCGCCAGAAAGAGCTTGGGATTTTTCATCGCGATACGCAATTGTCGGTCCGGCCGGACGACCTCTACGACTGGAACAAGCTGAGCCAGTCGGAAAAGGAGCGCTATGATTCGATGATGGCGGTCTATGCCGCGTCGATCTCGCGCGTTGATACCGCGGTCGGGCGGCTGGTCGCCCAGCTCAAGGCCGACGGCACTTATGACAATACGCTGATCCTGTTCATGTCGGACAATGGCGGCAATGGCGAGGCCGGACCCGATGGCCGCTTCCATGGTGGGCCGCCGGGCGGGCCGAAATCGATCGTGTGGACCGGGGCCAACTGGGCGATGCTGCAGAATACGCCCTATGCCAAATACAAACATTATACCGAGGAAGGCGGGATCGCGACCCCGCTGATCGCGCATTGGCCGCGCGGCATCGCCGCCGCGCGCAACGGCACGATGATCCGCCAGCCCGGCCATCTGGTCGATGTGATGCCGACGGTGGTGCAGGTGACGGGCGCCAAATATCCGCAAAGCTATAATGGGAACCGCATCGTCCCGATGTCGGGCGCCAGCCTGGTGCCGACGTTCAGCGGAAAAAACATCCAGCGCCGCGCGCCGCTGTTCTGGGAGCATGAAGGCAATCGCGCGATCCGCGACGGGCGGTGGAAGCTGGTGGCGCAGTTCGACCAGCCCTGGCGGCTCTACGAGCTGGTCGCCGATCCCACCGAGCGCAACGACCTGGCATCGGCGCAGCCCGCGCGCGTCGCCGCGATGGCCAATGCCTGGGATCGCTGGGCGTCGGACAGCTATGTGCCGGCCTGGCAGGATCGTTACGACCCATATCTCGGCGGCAACAAGCGCGAAAGCTGGGGCACCAGCGACCCGGCCCGCCGCGCGCCGCGCTGACCGGAGCCAAGCCCTTCTCTTTCCGACCTTTTCGGGATTTTCGAATGACCAATCGCCATTTACTCCGTCGTGCGTTTCTGGGCACGGTCGCCTGCGGCCTGATCGGGCTGAACCTGCCGGTGGCGGCGCAGTCGCAAGGCGCGGCGCCATCGCCGCACGCCGCCGCGCCCCGACCCAATATCGTCGTCATTCTGGCCGACGATATGGGCTTTTCCGATATCGGTTCCTACGGCTCGGAAATCCCGACCCCCAATCTCGACGCGCTGGCCGCCAGCGGGTTGCGCTTCACGCAATTCTACAACGCCGCACGGTGCAGCCCGACGCGCGCGTCGCTGCTGACCGGACTGTATCCGCATCAGGCGGGAATGGGCAATCTCGACAGCGTGATCGTGCCCAGCTCGCGCGGGTTGCACGGGCGTCTGCTCGATCGCGCAGTGACCATTCCGCAGGTGCTGAAGGGCGCAGGCTATTTCACCGCGATGTCGGGCAAATGGCATGTCGGCCAGCGCAACGGCACCCCGCCCGCGACCAAGGGGTTCGACCGCTCGTTTCTGTTTCCCGGCAGCACCTATTACAAGGATCAGCGGCCCAAGGCGATGGTGACGATCGACGGGCGCGACGTGCCGATCACCTCGCCGGAGGTCGGTTCGGGCTATTGGTATGCGTCGGACCTGCTGGTCGATTGGGGCATCAAGTTCACGCGTGAGGCGACGGCCAAGAAACAGCCTTTCTTCCTCTATCTTCCGTTCACCGCGCCGCATTTCCCGGTGATGGCGCCCAAGGAAGACGTGGCCCGGTTCAAGGACGCCTATCGCGCCGGTTGGGAAAAGCTGCGCGAGGCGCGGCTGGCCCGGCAAAAGACGCTCGGCATCATCGACGCCGATACCAAGCTCGCGCCGCTGTTGCGGGAGAATTACGACTGGGACTCGCTGTCGCAGGAAAACAAGGACCGCTTCAGCCAGATCATGGCGGTCTATGCCGCATCGATCTCGCGAATGGACAAGGCGATCGGAACGCTGGTCGCCGAGCTGAAGGCCCGCGGGCAGTTCGACAACACGCTGATCCTGTTCATGTCGGACAATGGCGGCAACGCCGAAAGCGGTCCCGACGGTCGCCTGCGCGGGCAGAATCCGGGCGGGGCGCGATCCGATGTGTGGGTCGGCCTCAACTGGGCGACGCTGCAGAACACGCCATTTTCCTATTACAAACATTATGGCGAGGAAGGCGGCGTCGCATCGCCGTTGATCGCGCATTGGCCAAAGGGGATCGGCGCGCGGCTGAACGGGACGCTGGTGCGGGCGCCGAGCCATCTGATCGACATCATGCCGACGCTGGTCGAACTGGCCGGGGCATCCTATCCGCGCGAATATAACGGCAACGCGATCTTGCCGATGGAAGGGCGCAGCATCGCGGCCAGTTTTTCCGGCGCGGCGCTGACCCGTTCGGTCCCGCTGTTCTTCGAACATGAAGGCAATCGTTCGGTGCGCGACGGCCGGTGGAAGCTGGTCGGTCAGTTCAATACGCGCTGGTCGCTCTATGACATGGATGCTGATCGCAGCGAGACGCACGATGTCGCCGCGCAGCATCCGGATCTGGTGAAGAAAATGTCGGCGCAATGGGACGCCTGGGCGGCGCGCGCCTTTGTCGATCGCTGGCCGCGCAAGGATGCGGGCGGGGTGACGCCGGGGATGCTGGAGGGCGGCCCGGTGCGGCCCCAGTCGGGCATGCCCGGCGTGCCGTCGCGCCGCGGACGCCGCGCTGGCGGCGGCGAGCAGGAATAATGTCTCAAAAAAAGAACGCTTCGGCCGTTGCAATTATTATCTATAAAATTTAATTACAACGCAAACTCACGAAAACTGGGGAGGGGAAAATGACGTTTTTCGCAATCAGGACCCGTTCGCTGGTCGCCGCATCGGCGATCGCGATGGTTTCGAGTGCAGCCGCCGCGCAGGAAGCGCCGCCACAGACGACCGGCACCGAAGAGATCATCGTTTCGGGCACGCGCGCCTCGCTTGAAAATGCCGAGCGCGTGAAGCGCGACGCGATGGTCGTGCTCGACGGCATTTCGGCCGACGACATCAACGCCTTGCCCGACATCTCGCTGGCCGAGGCTTTGGTCCGCGTGCCGGGCGTTACCGCCAATGACGGTCCGCGCGGCCCCGACGCGGTCTCGATCCGCGGCCTTGGCCCCGATCTGTCGACCACCACGGTCAATGGCCGTGTCCTGGCCACCGCCAGCGGCGTCGATCGCCGCATCAGCCTGGCGCAGCTGCCGACCGAAGGTATTGCCGGCGCCTATGTCCTCAAGACGCCCGAGGCATCGACCGTCGAGGGCGGCGTTGCGGGCACGCTGAACCTGCTGACGATCGAGCCGCTGACCACCCGTCGCAAGGGGCTGACGCTGGTCGTGCGCGGCCTGTCCCAGGACGTTTCGGGCGCGCTGTCGGACGCGCGCCATTACGGCGATCTCGGCGCCCGCGCGGAAGCCACCTATATCGGCCATATCACCGACCATTTCGGCATCGCGCTGACCTATTCCTATCTGAAGCAATATTCGGCGTTCGCCGGGCAGCAGATGGACAATTGGCGGCTGGGCGTCGGCACCAATCGCGCCGACGTCAATAATGACGGCAATCCAGACGCGCTGCCGACCAATGTCAGCGTCATCAGCAACTTCAACGACGTCACCCGCCATTCGGGCATCGGCATGCTGCAATGGTTCCCCAGCGACAGTGTGCAGATCAGCCTGGACGGCATGTACACCGGCGACACGCAATATAGCGGCCCGACGCGCTTTCTGGCCAACAACATCTATAACGGCCCGCTGGGTCCGCCGGTCTCGACCTATGTTGATGAAACCAACACGGTCCAGGCGTTCAGCGGTCAGGTCGCCCTTTATCGCGGCCTCTACAACGAGGTGCGCGAGTTCGACCAGACCTATGGCGGCGGCCTGAAGATCGTCATCGACAAGGCGCCGTTCAAGGCGACGTTCGATGCCAGCTTCAGCGAGGCCACCCGGCATCAGTTCGGTCCCCAGGCGACGGTCGAGACCGACGGCAGCCTGCTCGTCAATCAGCGGCGCCAGTTCACCTATGACCTGCGCGATCCGGACAATATCCAGATCGGTTTCGTCCCGACGCTGCCGACCGAATTTGCGCTGTCGCAATATAATGAATCGCTGATCCGCTCGCGCGACACGATCAAGGCGTTCAAGGCCGATTTCGAATATGACACCGGTTCGCCGTTCCTGCGGTCGATCGCGGTCGGGTTCAAGGTCGACAATCGCACCCATGTGAAGCGGCAGGACAATTCGCTGTGGTCGTTCAACTCGCTCGGCCAGCGGCCCGAGCTGGACGAAACCTATCTGCAGACGCAGACGCACCCGTTCGGCGCGCTCAGTTCGCTGTTCGTCGGCGATAACGACATCAACTTCCCCTATTTCGACATCTACAAGCTGTCGGCGCTCAAATCCGCGCCGAACGTCGTGTTCGACCCGCGTTACACCAACGACCTGGCGGGCACGTTCGACGTGATCGAGGATACGGCGGCGCTGTACGCGCAGTTCAACTTTGAATCCGGCGGGTTCGCCGCCAATGCTGGCCTGCGCTATGTCATCACCGACGTGTCGGTGCGGGGCCTGACCGGCACGTCGCCGGCCGACTTCACCCCGGCTGCGTTCGACAACAGCTATTCCTATCTGCTGCCCGCGGTGAACATCCGTTATCGCCTGACGCCGACGCTGATCGCGCGCCTGGGCTATTCGGAGACCTTTGCGCGCCAGCAGTTCGAGGATATGCGCGTCAGCTCGTTCTTCGACATTGCCAACATCCCGTCGAGCGGCGTGCTGAACGTCAATACCGGCAATCCGGAGCTGCGCCCGTTCACCTCGAGCGGGTTCGACCTCAGCCTCGAATGGTATCCGGATCGTTCGACCAGCATCAGCGTCGCGGGCTATATCAAGCGGCTCAAGAACTTCCTGACCGGACGATCGGAAACCGGCACGATCACGCTGTCGGACGGATCGACCGTCGATGTGATCTATCAGTCGACGTTCAACGATCCGACGGTGCGCGACCTGCAGGGCGTTGAGGTCGGGGTGCGCAAGCAGTTCGACTTCCTGCCCGGTTTCCTGCGCAATCTGGGTGTGCAGGGCAATTTCAACTACAACTTCACCAACGTCTTCCAGACGACGACGTCGCTGGTCGGCCAGACGGTGCCCGCTTCGGCGGACCTGTTCTCGAAGATCGTGGTCAACGGACAAATCTATTACAGCACGCCCAAGGTCGATCTGCGCCTCGCTTACCGTTATTTCGATCCCTACATCCGCGCGTTCTTCAACAGCTATCAGGAACAGCCCGCCGGACAGATCGACATCAGTGGCGGTTTCGCGCTGTTCGACAATTTCCGCGTGATCGGGTCGGTGACGAACCTGACCAAGTCGCGGATGCGGCGTTACGTCCCGGATTATCGCGATCCCAACAACACCGGCATCACCCAGATGAGCGTGTATCAGGGGCGCACCGTGACGCTGGGTATCCGCACCCGCTTCTGATCCGCCAAACCCGCCCGAACCCGTCCGCGCGCAATGCGGTGGACAGGTTCGGGCAAGGTTGCGGTTGGTATTTGTGTTCCGTGTATCCGTTTCCAAGGGTTTGATGATGACCAGAACCACACGCCGTGTTGCCTTCGCTTCGCTCCTCGCCTGCGCGGCGGGGCTGGCGGCCTGTCTTGCGCCCGAAGCGTCGGTCGCGCAGCACGCGCCGGCGGCGGGTGAACCCGCCAAGGCGGCGAAGCAGCCCGACATCGTGCTGTTCATCACCGACGATCTCACCCGTTCCGACGTCGGGGCGTATGGCAGCCTTGACGCGAAGACGCCGAATATCGACCGGCTGGCCAAGGAGGGCACGCGGTTCACCAACGCCTTTGCCGCCTCGCCCAGCTGTTCGCCGTCGCGGTCGTCGATCTTTACCGGCGACTATCCGATGCGCCATGGCGGCCATGCCAATCACAGCCCGATCCGCGCCGACCTGTCGACGCTGCCCGAACGGCTGCAGAAACTCGGCTATCGCGTGGTCATCGCGGGCAAGACCCATATCGGTCCGCGCCGGTCGTTCCCGTTCGAATATTTTGCCGCGTCGGTCGATCGTCCGCCCCGCGGCCAGGGCGTGTTGTATAGCGAATTGAACGTCGAGGCGATCGACCAGCTGCTCGCCAGCCGCGACCGCGACAAGCCGCTGGCGCTGATCGTCGCCACCTTTGCGCCGCACGTCCCCTGGGCGCGGCTGGAGGGCTATGACCCGGCCAAGCTCCATGTGCCGCCGAGCCAGGTGGACACGCCCGAAACGCGCGATGCCCGTGCCCGCTATCTCACCCGCGTGACCCAGGCCGATACGCAGCTGGGCGCGGTGCGCGCGTCGCTGGCCAAACATGGCGATCCGTCGAACACGCTGCTGCTGTTCACCGCCGACCAGGGCGCACAATTCCCGTTCAGCAAATGGACGCTGTATGACGCGGGGATCGCCGCGCCGCTGATCGCTTATTGGCCGGGCCATGTGCCCGCGGGACGGGTCAACGATGCGATGATCTCGCTCGTCGACCTGTTGCCGACGATGCAGGCGGCGGCGGGCGCGACCCCGTCCACCGACATGGACGGCCGCAGCTTCCTCGACGTGCTGGTCGGGCGCAAGGACAGTTTCCACGACGCGGTCTTTGCCGCCCATTCGGGCGTGCCGGAGGTGCGGCCCGGGTCCAACATCGCGCCGATGCGGGCGATCCGGACCAAGGATTACAAGCTGATCGTCAACTATCGCACCGACATCAAATATGTCAGCGGCGTTTCCAATGCCGGGGGCGAGGGGGGCTATTGGCAGTCCTGGGTGCAGCGCGCCCAGACCGATCGCGATGCCGCCGCGAAGATCCAGAAATTCCATTATCGCCAGCCGGTCGAGCTGTATGACATGCGCAACGACCCCTATGAGCTCAAGAATCTGGCGAACGATCCGTCCAAGGCGGCGCTGATCGCCTCGATGCGCAAGCGGCTTGAGGCGTGGATGGTGCAGCAGGGCGAGGACCCGAAGAACGTGGCGTTGCCGAGTGCGGCGCGGCGCGGCGGCTACCCTTACGCGCAATAGGCGCTTTCCCGATCGGACCGCGCCGGGCGACCGGCGCGGGAACGGACAACAAAAGAAAGAGCGGCGTGATGGACATCCATCGCGCCGCTCTTTTTCCTGGGGGTTACGCCGTTGCGAGGATGGCGGGGCGGCGTTCGGCGCGCCCCGCCATCCCGGCCATGTTCAGTCGCGCGGCTGACCCAGCAGCGGGCCGCGTTCGAAATGCGGCTTGCCCTGTGCTTCGCGGGTGTCGCCCTGGGCGGTGCGCCAGCTGCTCAGCCGGTTGCGCATATCCTTGAGCACCGCGGCATGGCGCGCGTCGCCCGCCAGGTTGTGCAGCTCGTCCGGATCGGCCTGAAGGTCGTACAGCTCTTCGGCAGGGCGCTTGTAATAGCTGTCGACGATCGCCTTCGCCTTGGCATCGCTGTCTGCGGCACGGCGCCAGGACGGGAAATACATGCCGGAATCGCTCTTCCGGTTCACATATTGGTCGATATGCGTCGTATAGGTGTATTCGGGGTGGAGGTTGCGGATATATTTCCACCGCTCCGTCCGCACGCTGCGCATCGGATAGACGTTCACATCGCCGTCATTGTTGTGCGTCGTGAAGATCTCGCTGCGGCCCTTGTAAGCCGGATTGCCGCGCAGCAGCGGCGCGAACGAACGCCCGTCGATCGTTTCCGGCGGCTTGCCGCCCGCCACGTCGATCAGCGTCGGCAGGATATCGACCCAGCTGACCATCGCCCCGGTCTTGGTTCCCGGCTTGACCACGCCGTTCCAGCGCACGATCAGCGGCACGCGGGTGCCGGTGTCATACAGGTTCCACTTGCCGAACGGCCATTGCGCGCCGTGATCGGACGAGAACAGCACGATCGTGTTCTTGCCCAGCGTTTCGTCGACGGCGCTGAGCGTGTTGCCCAGTTCCTGATCCATCCGGCTGACCGCGGCGTAATAACGCGAACGCAGGTCGCGCGTTTCGGGCGTGTCGACCATCTTCGCGCCCAGCTTCAGCTGCTGCGCATTATAGCCTTCGGGACCGTCGGGCCAGGGCACATGCGGCCAGTTGCTTCCGACAAAGATCGCCAGCGGCTTGTCGCTCTTGCGCATGCGCAGCCAGCGATCGGCGGACAGCGTCGCCTGGGGATCGTGATAGCCGTCATGCTCGACCAGGTCGAAGCCGTAATTGCGGGTCTGGATGTAATGGCCGACCTTGCCGAACGCGACGACCTCATAGCCCAGTTCCTGAAGATAGGAGGGCAACTTGCGGATGTCGCGACGGGGCGCGGCCTGATTGGCCTCGGCGCCGTTGCGCGCGGGCATCAGGCCGGTCAGCATCGCCGCACGGCTCGGCGCGCAGGCAGGGGAGGCGACGAATGCTTCGTTGAACGACAGGCCGCTCGCCGCCAGCCGGTCGAACGCCGGCGTGTTGGCATTGGGATCGCCATAGGCGCCGGTATCGCCAAAGCCGAGATCGTCGGCGATGAACACGACGATGTTCGGCCGCGCATCGCGCGCCGCCGGCTGCTGCTGCTGGGGCGCCGCGGCGGGAGCGGGGGCGGGCGCCGCGCCATTGTTGCGCGCCGACGACGGGATTGCGGTAAATGCGAGCGTCAGCGTGGACGCGGCGATGACCAGGTGAGGAAGCTTACGCATGGTCGCCTTTCAAATCGTTGCAGGGAACGGGAGCATGTCAGAAGGTCGACAGCCAGCCGCCATCGACATAGATGGTCTGACCGGTGATGAACCCGGCCGCTTCGCTGGCAAGGAATGCGACCGGTCCCGCGATATCGACCGGCTGGCCCCAGCGGCCCAGCGGGCAGCGGCCGCGGACCCAGGAATCGAACTCCGGATCGTCCTTGAGCGCGCGGTTGAGATCGGTTTCGATATAGCCCGGCGCGATCGCGTTCACGAGGATATTGTCCTTGGCCCATTCGACCGCCAGCACCTTGGTCAGCTGTCCGACCGCGCCCTTTGACGCGGTGTAGGGCGAAGTCCCGTTGCGTGCGGCAGCGGTCATCAGCGAGGCGATGTTGATGACCCGGCCAGGACGCCCTTCGGCGATCAGCGCCTGGGCGAACCGGCGGCTCAATTCCCAGATGGCGGTCGTGTTGAGCGACATGACGACGTCCCAGTCCTCAAGCGTCAGGTCGACCGCCGGGCCACGGCGGGACATGCCCGCCGCGTTGACCAGCACATCGGGGGTGCCGATGCGCGCGCGCAGATCGGCGAACCACGCGGCGATTTCGGTGGGCTTGCCCAGGTCGAACGCCTCGACATGGATCGTCTGTCCGGTGCTGCGCAGATCGTCGGCGGCACGGGCGAGTTCCGCCTCGTCGCGACCGACCAGGATGACGTCGAGCCCGCCCTGCGCCAGCGCGCGCGCGCTGGCGAGGCCGATGCCGCGCGTGCCGCCCGTGACGAGCGCGAGCGATCCGGTGAGCTTGAACCCGCTCATTGCGTCTTGCCGTTGGGCACGACGATGACCTTGCAGGCGTCGCCGGACATGAATTGGGCAAAAGCGGGCGCCACGTCGCTCAGCGGGAAGCTGTGCGAGATGATCCGTTCGAGCGGCATCTGCATGGCGAGGCGGATCGCCTCTTCGAAGTCGCAGCGTTCGTAAACGCGCGAGCCGACGATCTCCAGCTCCTTGAAGTTGAGCATCTGCAGGTTCACCGCGACCGGTTCCTTGAACACGCTCAGATTGACGATCACGCCGCGCGAGCGGGCCAGCACCGTCATTTCCCGGGCCGACGAGGGATGCCCGGCGCATTCGAACACGATGTCCGCGCCGTTATTGTCGGTCAGCGCCATCACCTGCGACTGAAGGTCCTCACCCGCCTTATAGGCGGACAGGCCCAGTTCCCCGGCCAGATCCAGCTTCGCCTGCGCGACGTCGCTGATCAGCACCTGGGGGATGCCCTTGGCCTTGAGCACCAGCGCGGTCAGCAGGCCGATCGGCCCCGCGCCCAGCACCACCGCGACCTTCGTCGTACTGGTGTCGACGCGCGCGACGCCATGCACGGCCACCGCCAGCGGTTCGATCAACGCGCCGATATGCGCCGGCATTTCAGGCGGAAGCTTGATCAGCGAGTCGATCGGCAGCTTCACATATTCGGCCATGCCGCCATCGACGTCGAACCCGAACAGGCGCAGCTGGCGACAGACATGGGCATGGCCATGGGTGCAGGCGTGGCAGGTGCCGCAGGAAATCAGCGGGAACATCGTCACCCGGTCGCCGACGACCAGATCGGTGTCGCCATCGGCCAGTTCGACGATCTCGCCCGCCAGTTCATGACCGACGGTCAACGGTGCCTGGGCGCGCGGATGCGTGCCCGAGATGATGTTGATGTCCGATCCGCAAAAGCCGCATGCGGCGACGCGGATAAGTGCTTCCCCCGCAGCGATCGTCGGGCGATCCACCGCTTCGGCCGAAACTTTGTTTGGCCCCATATATCGGGCCGCGAGCATCTGATCCATATTAACCTCTATTGGGCGGTGTAGCCGCCATCCAGCATCAGGGTTGCCCCGGTGAAAAACGTGGCCAGGTCGCTGGCCATGAAGGTGTAGAAGGCGGCGATCTCTTCGGGATTGGCGATCCGGCCGATCGGGTGCGCATTGCGCAGCATCGCCCAATAGGCATCGGGATCGCCCGAGGATGCCGCCGATTTGTGGACGATCGGCGTATCGACGGTGCCGCAGGCGATGGTGTTCACGCGGATGCCGTCCTTGGCATATTCGATCGCCATCTGGCGGGTCATCTGATGCAATGCGCCCTTGCTCGGCGCATAGGCGCCCTGGGTCGGGATGCCCGCTTCGCCCGAGATCGAGCCGCTGACGATGATCAGGCCGTTCTTCTGCGCGCTCATCACCGGAATGACGTGGCGAGCGGCCCAATAGAGACTTTTGACATTGGCGTTCATCACCGTGTCCCATTCCTCGGGCGTGTGGAGATGCAGCGCCTTGACCACGCTGATCGCGGCGTTCGACACCAGGATGTCGAGCCGGCCGAACCGGTCGATCGCCGCGCGGGTGAACGCGATGGCGGTGATTTCTTCGGCAACGTCGCCGCGCACGATCGCCAGCCGGTCGGGATAGGCGGCGAGCAGCGCTTCGAGTTCCGGCGGCGTTTCCGCGCGGCGGAACACGGCGACGACACCGGCGGCGCCCGCCTCCAGATATGCCTGGGTGATCGCAAGGCCGATGCCCGACGATGCACCGGTGACTACCGCTACTTTTCCGTTGAGTGTAACGTCCATATTACCTGACCAGTTGAGTGGGTGACGGGGGCTAGGCAGCGGCCGCGCGGGGATAGTCCGCGCGGTCATAGACCCAGGGTTCGTAGTAGGAGAGCTGGCGGAAGGTCGCGTCCGATCCCACCAGCGCCAGTGCGGCGCGGAACATGCCGGGATCGCCGACATTGTTGACCATCATGTCATAGTGGCAGGGGACCGCGACCCGCGGCCGGATTTCCTTGACGATTTCGGCCGCATCGACCGCCGACAGGTTATGAAACCCGCCATTGATGCAGATCGTGCAGATGTCGACATCGCTGGGCAGCAACGCATGCAGCCGGGGGGCATAGGCGGTGTCGCCGCTGTTGAGAAAGCGGATGCCGTTGGCGAATTCGAGCAGCACGCCGGTATGGTTGAGATCGGTGTCGTCGGTCGGCAGGGCAAAGGTCGCGCCGATCTTTGTTCCGTCGGGCCAGTCGATCGTTTCGCCCGGGTGGATCAACGAGATGCGATCGGCGGGCACGCCGTTTTCGGTATAGACCGCGATCGAATTCCACGGGCCGACGAACCGCCCGATCCGCGCCTTGTCCGTCCGGCGGATGGTTTCCGGATCGGCATGATCGGTATGCGAATGGGTGGTGATGAAGACGTCGAGGTCGAGGTCCTCGGGCTGGATGAACACCGGCAGCTGGCGATCGAGCCGGAACGGTTCGTCGGCAAAAATCGTCGCGCAGCTGTTGGTCAGATACAGGTCGATGCCGAACACGCATCCGGCGTCGTTCTTGATGATAAAACCGTTCTGACCCAGGAACCAGGTGGCGATCGTGCCGGGCAACACCGGGAACGTCCGGATCGTGCTCATGAACTCGCGGCTGGTCAGCAGCTGCTCGACGACCATCTCGATCGGGGCGTTGCGGTCGAACGGATCATTGCGCGTAAAATTGTAACGGGTCGCAGATTCAGCGCGCGCAGCGCCGACGGCCGTGGGGTGATCGCTCTCCATTCTCCGAAATATAAATAATCTTTATGGAACATGCAAGCGGCGCTTGCCCCGGTTTCGCGCCGAATTCGAGGCTCTGGTACGCTTGCGCGTTGACCTTCGTGGCGAACAATGCGCTAAGGCAATATGCCGCGGCACAGCAAAATTGATTGCAAGATGGGCGGGTTGATAGATTATAGTTGCTCGAACGCAGCGCATTAAAAGGAAATGTCGTGTCAGCACTGTCCGGGATTTCGAACTCGCCGTTGGCGTTGCAGACCGCGCCGCAGGCGGCGGCTGCCGCGCTGCGCGAGGCGATCATCTCGGGCCAGCTGAAAAAGGGGGAGCGGATCCTCGAGCAGAAATGGTCGACCATGCTCGGCATCGGCCAGCCGACACTGCGCGAGGCGATGCGCGAGCTGGAGCATCAGGGGCTGCTGCGCAAGCTGCACCAGCGCGGCACCTATGTCGCCGAGCTCAGCCCCGATGATTACCGGCAGATCCTGGAAGTGCGCATCCCGCTGGAATCGCTCGCCATCGGCCTTGCGGCGGAACGCATGTCGACGGCACAGGCGGCGGAACTGACCGCGATCGTCGAGCAGATGGACACGACGGTCGCCGACAATGACGTGCGGCGGTTCCACGATCTCGACGTCATGTTCCATCGCAAGATCTGGGAGATTGCGGGCAACCCCTATCTGCAGAGCGTGCTGGAAACGATCACCTTTCGCCTGTTCGTGTTCGCGATCGTCGGCCGGTGGCAGGACAATCCCGACGCGATCGGCGAACGGCGCGACGCCGTCAGCCAGCATGTCGGCATTCTTGAAGGGCTCAAGAGCAGGAACGCGGCGCGCGCGCGCGAGGCATTTGTCGACTGCACCGTCAAATACTGGAACGAAACCTACGATATCGGCGTGCAGCGCGCCTGAGCGCGCCGCGCCTGACCGGCGCAAGATCATGCCGATCGCGGGTCGATTTGCATGGTGCGAAGCAGCACATTTCAGCGCCCGATTCACATCCGCTTGATTGCGTCTGACCGGCGTTCCGCGCGGCCGTTCGGGCATCGCAGCGGCGCCATTGTCGTTTCAATTTATACGGTTGCGTGGCGCGTGACATCGGCGGCGGCCGTGGCGGCGGTTGACGAAACTATTATCTATAATCTATGGGGCGCGAAAATTTTGGGGAGGAGTCCAATGCACTACCGAACAATTTTCTGCGCCACCACCTCGGCGATCGCGCTGTTTGCCAGCGCCGCCGCGCATGCGCAGGACGGCGGCGCCAGCCCGGTCGACTCCGACACCCCGGCATCCGCCGACGAGGCCGTCGACGAAGGCATCGTCGTGACCGGCCTGCGCCGCAGCCTTGAAACCGCGGCGTCGATCAAGCGCAGTTCGGAAGGCATCGTCGATGCCATCGTGGCCGAGGATATCGGCAAGCTGCCCGACACCTTCGCCTCGTCCGCGCTGGCGCGCGTCACCGGTGTTACCGTCACGCGCGGTGCTGGCGAAGCGGCGGGCGTTACCGTTCGCGGGCTGCCCAACATCACCACCACCTATAATGGCCGCGAGATCTTCACCGCCGAAGGGCGCTTCGTCCAGATCCAGGATTTTCCCGCCGGGACCGTCGCCGCGCTGGAAGTCTATAAATCCTCCACCGCCAACATGATCGAAGGCGGCATCGGCGGCGCGGTCAATGTGCGCGGGCGCAAGCCGTTCGACTTTGCCGGCTTCCACCTGTCCGGCATGGTCAATGGCGTGAACTGGGAACAGTCAGGCCAGCTGACCTGGAACGGCAACCTGCTGGTCAGCGACCGGTTCGATACCGGCATCGGCGAAATGGGCCTGCTGGTCAACGTGTCCTACAACCAGATCAAATTCCTCGATTCGATCCGCGAACAGTCGCTGGTGATCGGCACGACCAATCCCGGCACCGCGCCCGGCACGACCGGCGGCGTGCGTTATCCCGACGCCCAGGCGATGTTCATGGGCTATGGCGATCGTTCGCGCCCGTCGGTCAACGCGGCGTTTCAATGGCGCCCGACGCCCGAACTCGAAATCTATGCCGACGGGCTGTGGCAGGGGGTTCGCGGCGAGGAGCTCAACCGCTTCATGTTCGTGCCGATCTTTGGCGGCGGGCTTCAGCTCACCAACCTGACGACGCTCGCGGGCAGCCCCAATGTCGCCCAGAGCGCGACGGTGACGGGAGCCAATGCGCCCGACGGCTTCTGGAGCACGATCGACAGCCATACCGACACCTATCAGGGCGGGGCCGGTGCGATCTGGAAGCGCGACAATCTCGAAATTTCGGCGGATGTCGCCTATACCGACAGCACTTACATGCTGAACGCCGTCAATATCGACTATGCGTTCGCCAGCTCGCCGGCACGCAATGTCGTGTTTGAAGCGCCGGGCGATGTCGGCGGGCCGAGCTTCAACTTCATCAATTTCGATGTCACCGATGCCGCCAATTACATCAGCCGCGGCCTGTATCAGGAACGGCTGGTCGTGCGCGGCAAGGACATTCAGGCACGCACCGACCTGCGCTATTCGTTCGACGACGGCTTCCTGAAGCGGATCGATGTCGGGTTGCGCTTCAACGATCGCGATGCAAACCGCGATCGCGGCGCGCCCTATATCTGGAACCTGCCGTCACGCATTCCGATCACCGCGCTGCCGGTCGACCTGGCGAGCGGCATGCCGGGGTTCAAGTTCGACGACGTGCTGCCGATCCACAATTTCGTCTATACGCCCTATGACAGCGTGCGGGCGAATGTCGCCGATCTGCGCCAGTTCTTCGGCGCCCCGGCGGGGCTGCCCGCGTTCAACCCGACCGAGAATTTCGTCGCCAATGAAAAGGCGTTCAGCGCCTATGCGCAGATCAAATACGGGTTCGAACTCGGCAATTCGATGGTGCTCGACGGCCTGATCGGCCTGCGCGCGATCAAGACCAAGACCCGGATCAGCGGTTTTATCCGCGACGAAACCAACCCGGCGGCGCCGGTGTTCGTGCCGACGACGGCGGAAAATGAATATACCGACTATCTGCCCAATGTCAGCGCGCGGCTGGCATTGACGCCCGAGCTTCAGCTGCGTGCCGCCTATACCCAGACGCGCACGCGGCCGAACTTCTTCAGCCTGAACCCGACGCTGACCGTCGGTCCGCCGGTCAACAATCCCAACCCGGCCGACCCGAACAGCAACCGCCGCAACATCAACGGCGGCAACCCGAATCTGCAGCCGTTGATGTCGGACAATTACGACCTGAGCCTGGAATGGTATTTCTCGCGCGCAGGGTCGTTGACCGGGGCGATCTTCCGCCGCGATGCCAGGGGGTTCATTTCGAACACCACGATCTTCGTCGACGATCCGGTCTATGGCCCCGCGCGGCTTACCCGGCCCGAAAACACCAACCGCACGCGGTTCCAGGGGGCGGAAATCGGGTTCACCAGCTTCCTCGACTTTGACGGCCTGCCCGAATGGGCACGCAGCTTCGGCATTCAGGCGAACGGCACCTATATCGATTCCAAGGGCGACCTGAACGCGACGTT
This sequence comes from uncultured Sphingomonadales bacterium, assembly GCA_902826325.1. GTDB lineage: Bacteria > Pseudomonadota > Alphaproteobacteria > Sphingomonadales > Sphingomonadaceae > Sphingomonas. Next base: position 3,371 of record CADEEK010000013.1, on the reverse strand, counting down.
GAACGCATCGCCCAACGTCAACGGGCAACAGCTGCCGTTCAACGGCGTGTCGAAATGGGCGTTCAACCTGGTCGGCATCTATGAACGGCCGTTCTTCTCGGCGCGCCTCGCCTATAATTATCGGTCGGATTTTGTCAGCTTCTACAGCCGAGAGTTGTTCGACGTCGACAGCAACGGCGCGCAGCGCACCGGCGCGCTGATCGAAGAGGCGCGGGGCCAGCTGGACTTCTCCGCATCGGTGACGCCGACTCCCAACGTGACCGTCGCGTTCGATGTCGGCAACGTGCTGGGCAATCCGGTGCGCCGCCATCGTGAATTCAACGATGCGGGCGACGCCTTCACCCGCCAATATGTCTATCTTGAGCGCACCTATTCGGTGGGCGTGCGCTTCCGCTTCTGATCGGTTTTCGATCGGGTCAGATCGCGCCGCGCGTCCCGGGACGCGCGGCGCGATTTTTTTGTCAGCGCATCCTGGCCTGAACCCAGGTGGCGAGCTGCGCGTCGGTGGCCGTCGCGACGCTCTGGCCGGCCGGGATGGCGACATCCAGCCCGACATAATAGGGCCGCCGGTGGCTGGGGTCGGCCACGCCCGGGAACAGGAAGGCGCGATCGTCGGGCTGATAGGCGGCAAAGAACAGCGTCCATGCCGATGACGGCGACTGGGCGACCGATGGCACGCCGGGGCTGAACACCGTGTTCGCGGTATAGTTGGGCCAGGCGCTGCGGTGCGATTGCAGCAGGTAGCGCACTTCGTTCGCGCCCGAACCCCAGATGTTGGTCGGATCGGCCTGAACCACCTTGCGATACCGCCCGCCCGCGGCCGGCAACAACGTGTCCGACCAGGCGACCCCGACCTTGTAATCCGCCTCCCGATAAGCGCCGGTCGCATAGAATAGCGCATATTTGCCCTCGATCCGCGCGATGAACGGCGCTTCGACCAGCTTGGCGGGCGTATTGGCGTAATTTTCCGAGGTCAGCGTGTCACTGGTCAGGCCGGTCTGCAGCAGCGTCACCGGCGCGCTGGGCGCAACTTGCGTCGGCGAGATCATCTCCTGAATGACGATGCCGTTACGCAGCGCGGGTTCGGGGACGAAATTCTTGACGTAGAGCAGGTAGAGCTGGCCGCCCTCCTGATAGAATTTGCCGTCGTAATTGCCGTCGACCCGGGTGGAGAAGGAGCCGGACAGCACCGTGTCGGCGCGCCAGGCCAGCGGCATCGTATCCGCGCTGGTCGCGCCGACCGGGCTGGCATGGACCAGCACCGTCCAATAATTTGTCGTGGTGCTGTTGTTCACGCCGATCGCCACGACCGCGTGCCAGCTGCCGTCATCGGCCTGGAAGGCGTGGATATTCTGATAGTTGGTGATGCGCGAGCCGACTGCGGTGATCTGCGCCGCGAGCGCGCCCGCATCGATGGTGAGCGCGGTCCACGAAAAGCAGCGCGGCGCGAGCGGGAAGTCGCAGCGCATCGTCGCCTTGGTCGTGCCTGAAAAGATCAGCTTGCTGTTGCCCTGTGACGGGGCGAGCCGCACCACCGCCGGGTCGGAGAAATAGCCGCTCCCGGTCGCCATGTTGACCGTGGTCATCGGCTCGATCGCCGGTTCGGCGACCGGGGCCGGTGTCGGCGATGGCGATGGGCTGGGCGACGGCGCGGGCGTGGGGGAGGGGGTATAGACGCTGCCGCCCGATCCGCCGCCGCCGCATCCGGCCAAACCGGCACTGGCGAGCAGCATGATGGCCAGTGTCAGCTTCGCTGCGCCACCGCCGCGGCAATAAATTGGGGTCGTGTGCATCCCTTCAACATCCTCTCTCATTTTGCTTTTTTTGATCGGCGCAGCCGAAGTGCTAGACGATATATTATATTTTAAAGAGTCCAATGCCCGGGCCGGTTTTGGCTGGCCTGCGGGCGGGCTACTGCGATTGACACGCGATATTTATATTCTATAAAAATTCGCATTCGACGAGGCGTCGATTGCGCCGCGTGGCGGGCGCAATCCGCGAAAAATAACGACGGATCGACCGCGATGGTGAGGGTTTCGATGAAAGTGGCGGGCGCAGGGGCGTGGCGATTTGGCCTTGGGCCGGCGTTGATCGGTGCCCTGGGCATCGGCGTGTTGAGCGGGGCGGATGCGTCGCGCGCCGCCGATACGCCGCAGGCGACCTTCACCAACCCGATCGGCCCCGAAAAGGGGCAGGACCCGTCGGTCCTGTATTGGCAGGGCAATTATTACCTGGTGCAGTCGCGCCGCGGCGTGATGCGCGTCTATCGTTCAAAGACGCTGACGGGGATCGGTCAGGGCGAGGGCGAACGGGTGTGGTGGAACCGCAAGGGCGGCACCAACCTCGAACAGCTCTGGGCGCCCGAAATCGTCGCGCTCGACGGCAAATTCTACATCTATTTCGCCGCGTCCATCAGCGGTCGTCACGATACCCGCCGGATGTATGTGCTCGAGGCAAGCGACCCGATGGGCCCCTATGTCATGAAGGCGAAGATCGCCGACAGGACCGATTTGTGGGCGATCGACGGGTCGGTGATCGAAGTCGGCGGCCAGCGCTATTTCACCTGGTCGGGGTGGCGGACCAACCAGCCTGATCGTGGGCAGCACCTCTATATCGCCAAAATGGCCAATCCGTGGACCATTCAGGGGCCGCGCTACCTGCTGTCCAGCCCGGATGCGCCATGGGAGCGGATCGGTCCCGAGCCGATCAATGAGGGGCCGCAGCCGCTTTACATGAACGGCAAGACGATCATCGTCTTTTCGGCGAGCCACAGCTTCACCGACGATTACTGCCTCGCCACGCTGACTTACAAGAGCGGCGATCCGCTGTCGCGCAAGTCCTGGGTGAAGTCGGACGGCTGCCTGTTTTCCAAGAATGTCGCCGCCGGGGTGTTCGGTCCCGGGCACAATGTGCTGGTGCCCTCGCCCGACGGCAAGGAAGTGTGGAACGTCTATCATGCCGTCGCGACATCGGGGTGCGGCTGGGATTGCCGCACGCTGCGGATGCAACGGGTGGGCAGCAAGGCTGATGGCAGTCCCGATTTCGGCATTCCGGTCGCGCCCGGCCAGCCTTTGGCGCGCCCGTCGGGGGAAACGACCGGCGACGCCGAGTAGACGGGGCCGGTGTTTCGTAATATCAGATAATCTATAATTTGGATGGGCGCCGCTGTGCGCAAAGTTGGGGAGAGGCAGGATGCAGAAGTTTTTGGTGGCACTTGCGGCGGTGACTGCGCTCAGCACGCCGGCGCTGATCCAGGCGCGCACCGCGCCGGCGATGCAGGGTGAGGCAAAGGAAGTCGGGTCGATCACGATCACCGACGAAGTCATCGGCAAGACGCCGACCAGCGTCGCGGTCGGGCTTGAGGACGTGAA
>CADEEK010000012.1:26063-27190 GCA_902826325.1 uncultured Sphingomonadales bacterium | reverse complement strand
CATTCCAGAATATCCTGCCGATGGGTGGCCGGGTGGGGGAGCGGGCCGGTGCCGCCTGTCCCAAACGCCGCCCGATCTACCCCGCCTTGCGCGCCAGTTGCTGATCGACCAGCTGCACCGCCTTTTGCACCGCCGCCTCGATCGACAGAAAGCTGGTGTCGAGCAGGGCGGCGTCCGGCGCGGCGGTCAGCGGCGCTTCGGCACGGCGGCTGTCGCGATCGTCGCGCGCGCGAATATCGGCGAGCACCCGGTCGAGGCTGGTGGTGACGCCATTGCCGCGCAATTCGGCATGGCGGCGCTGCGCACGGATCGTCGGCGTCGCCTTGACGAACAGCTTGGCGTCGGCATTGGGCGCGATCACCGTGCCGATGTCGCGGCCGTCGAGCACCGCCCCGCCGGGTTGCTGGGCAAAGCGCTTTTGCCGCTGCAACAGCGCGGCGCGGACCAGCGGATGCGCCGAAACGATCGACGCGGCCTTGCCCACCTCGTCCGTGCGCAGCCATTCGTCGGCCAGCAGCAGGTCGTCGAAACTGGTCGAGGCGACGGCATCGGCCTCCTGCGCCGGATCCAGTTCGTCGCGCAGCACCGTCGCCGCCACCGCGCGATAGAGCAGCCCGGTGTCGAGATGGGGCAGGTGATAGTGGCGGGCGAGCGCACGGGCGATCGTGCCCTTGCCCGATGCGGCGGGTCCGTCGACGGCGATAATCATGCTGGCGATACGCTTTGCGCGGCAAGTTGATCCAGGCTGGCGAAAAAGCCGGGATAGCTGGTCGCGATGGGGGACACATCGTCGATCGTCACCGCATCGCGCGCGCCCAGGCCCGCGACCACCATGCTCATCGCGATGCGATGGTCGAGGTGGGAGGCGATCGTCGCACCGCCGGGGATCGGATCGCCGCCGGTGCCGGTGATCGCGGCGCCGTCCTCGAACGTCTCCACGGCAACCCCATTGGCGGTCAGCGCCGCCGCCATCGCCGCGATCCGGTCCGATTCCTTGACGCGCAATTCCTCCGCACCGCGGGCGACCGTGCGGCCATCGGCAAAGGCGGCGGCGACGAACAGCACGGGATATTCGTCGATCATGCTGGGCGCCAGCTCCGGCGGCACCTCGATCGCGGTGAGCGGCG
>CADEEK010000012.1:12923-25963 GCA_902826325.1 uncultured Sphingomonadales bacterium | reverse complement strand
CGCCGAATCCGGCCAGCATCCGCTCGCTATGGTCGCGGGTCGGCACCGGTTCGATGACGCGGGTGATGCCGGGCGTGTTCAGCCCCGCCAGCAGCACCGCCGATTTGACCTGGGCCGATGCGACGGGCAGCCGGTATTCGATCGGGATCGCCGGGCACAGGCCGCGCATCGTCAGCGGCAGGCGATCGCCCGGACTGGCGGTGAAGTCGGCGCCCATGCGCGACAGCGGTTCGATCACCCGCCCCATCGGACGCCGCGACAGCGACGCATCGCCGATGAACGTCGCGGTGATCGGATGGCTGGCGACCAGGCCCATCAGCAACCGGGTCGACGTGCCCGAATTGCCCATGTCGAGCGCGGTCTGCGGTTGCAGCAGCCCGCCGACGCCGACGCCCCACACATGCCAGATGCCATCGCCGTCGCGCTCGACCGTCGCGCCCATCGCCCGCATCGCTGCGGCGGTGGCCAGCACGTCCTCGCCCTCCAGCAGCCCTTCGATCCGGCTTTGCCCGACGGCCAGCCCCGCGAACATCAGCGACCGGTGGCTGATCGACTTGTCCCCGGGCACGGCCAGCGTGCCGCGCAACGGGCCGCGGGCGGAAATCATCTGGGGCTGGGGAGTCGCGTCGTTCATCCGCGGCGGCTTTGACAGCGGGCTTGCGCTATGGCAAGGCGCCCGCCACTTCAAACGGGAACTTCGTTTTCCGTCACCCTTGAAAATCGAAGAAAAGGCAAGAGCGGCACATGGTGAAGCCGGAATGGGGCACGAAACGGACCTGCCCGAAATGCGCAACCCGTTTTTACGATCTGGGCAATGAGGATCCGGTGACGTGCATCGCGTGCGGCGTCACCTGGGAACCCGAACCGATCCTGAAATCCAAACAGCCGCTGCCGTTCGAAGCGGCCAAGGACGAAACCAAGAAAAAGGACGATTCGGACCTGGGCGACGACGATCTGGACGTCGATGAGGACGAAGAAGGTTCGGCCGACGACGATGTCGATCTGGGCGGCGACGACGATCTGGGCGTTGCGACCGGGGACGATGACGACGAAAGCTGATCGGGCGGAATAAAACCCGATTGCAAACCGCGCGATGGCTGTTAAAGGCCATCGCCTTCCCGGAACGGATGGGGCCGTAGCTCAGCTGGGAGAGCGCTGCAATGGCATTGCAGAGGTCAGGGGTTCGATCCCCCTCGGCTCCACCATCCCTCCATTGAGACACGAAAAAGCCCGGATGAGGTCATCACCTCTCCGGGCTTTTTCGTGTCTGCGCGAGTCCCGAAACCGAACGAATTTTAACCACTGTTTCCATGATGTTAACCACAGACAGCGGTAGCGCAAATCGTAAACGATGCGTTAACTGCCCGCCATGCGACGCCAACTCATCCTCGCCGGCCGGACCAACGGCCATCCGTTTCGCAATCACGTCCAGCGCACCCGCGCACGGATGCGCAAGCGCGCCGATGATGGCGACCTGAAGCTGTTCGCGCTCAGCTACGCGGCGTTCTTCGTCTGCTTCTATACGTTTATCGCGTAATTCGCGTTGGGGAGCGGGCTGGTGCCGCTACCCAGCAAGAAACGCGGCCCGGTGCCGTAACCGGGGCACCCCCCTCAGTCGCAAGCGCGATGCAGCTTCTGGGCGATCCAGGCGGAGATCAGGCACATCGCCGACACCAGGAACAGCATGTCGGCGGGGCCGACGCCCGCCGCCGTGATCGCGATCACCGCCACCGCGCCCAGGATCATCGCCCCGGCATTGACGATATTGTTCGCCGCGACCGTGCGCGCCGTCTGGTCCTTCGTCACCGTGGTGGTGAGAAAGGCATAGAGCGGCACCACGAACATGCCGCCGGTGATCGAAATGCTCATCAATGTCAGCAGCACGATCCATGCCTGGGGCATCACGATGAACTGCGCGACATTGTAAAGCCCGCCATCGGGGGCAGGGGTCCACAGCCGCGATTCGATCGAAAAGATCACCACGATCACCCCCATCGCCAGCACCGCGACCGGCGAATATTTCGCCGAGATCCGCCCCTTCAACATCGCATTGATGACGATCGAGCCGATCGCCACGCCGACCGAAAAGATCGCGATCATCAGGCTGGCGACCTTTTCGTCGGCGGTCAGGATATTCTTCGCCAGCGGCGGAAAGATCACGATCATCACCGACCCGATCGTCCAGAAGAAGCTGATCGCGCAGATGGCGAGGAACAGGCGCGGGATGTGCATTGTCCCGGTGACGAGCCGCCACGACGCGGTGAAGGGGTTGTAATTGACCTTCAGCATCGGTCCGGCGCGCGGCGCATCGGGCACGATCCGCCCGGTGAACCAGCCCACCGCCGCCACCGCCAGCGTCAGGAATCCGGCGGTTTCCACCGAAACCCACCCGGCGATGACCGTGCCGAGCAGGATCGACAGATAGGTCGCCGCCTCGACCATCCCGGTGCCGCCCAGCACTTCGTCTTCCTTCAGATGCTGGGGCAGAATCGCGTATTTGATCGGGCCGAAAAAGGTCGAATGGGTGCCGAGCATGAAGACCGCGGCCAGCATCATGCCGATGCCGATATTGGTATAGCCGGTCTTGGCCACATAGATGCCGGCCAGGCCAAACAGCATGATGCCGATTTCCGCCGTCTTGACGATGCGGATGATCCTGGCCTTGTCATAGGTATCGGCCAGCTGGCCCGACAGCGCCGAAAGCAGGCAGAAGGGCAGAATGGCGAGCGCGGTGGCAATCGCGTTGAAATAGCTTTCGACCTGGGGATCGTTGAACACCGCATAGGTGGCGAACAGCACCATCGCGGTCTTGAACAGATTGTCGTTGAAGGCCCCCAGAAACTGCGTCGTGAACAGGGGGAGAAAGCGGCGCTCCTTGAGCAGACCGAGCGCGTTATTCATGGGGCAGGCGGGCCTTCGTCCGTCGAAACTGTCCCGGCATAGCCGTGCCGGACGGGTCGCGGCAACCGCTATCGCCGCGATGTGACAACCGGGTTGCGCCGATGACGCTTCGGGGATGATTGCGCCGCCACGCGGTGCTAAGGCAGCGGGGATGCTGACGTTGCCCAATGTCCTGACGCTGTCGCGAATCGTCGCGGTGCCGCTGCTGCTGTTCTTTCTGTGGTGGCCGGAATGGCGGGTGGGCTATGCGCTGGGGTTCGCCACCTATTGCCTGATGGGCATCACCGATTATTTCGACGGCTATCTCGCGCGATCGCGCGGGACGGTGTCAAAGCTTGGCGTGTTCCTCGATCCGATCGCCGACAAGATCATGGTCGCCGCGGTGATCCTGATCCTGTGCGCCAAGGAAGTGATCGGCGACGTGCATATGGTCGCCGCGCTGGTGATCCTGTTGCGGGAGATCGCGGTGTCCGGCCTGCGCGAATTTCTGGGTGGGATTCAGGTGTCGGTGCCGGTGTCGAAACTCGCCAAGTGGAAGACGGCGCTGCAGCTGATGTCGCTGGGCGGGCTGGTGCTGGCGGGCGCGGTGCCGGATCAGCTGTGGGTGCACCAGGTGAGCCTCGCGATGCTGTGGGGCGCGGCGGTGCTGACGCTGCTGACCGGTTGGGATTATCTGCGCGTCGGCCTGCGGCACATGGACAGCTGATGCGCCTGCTCTATTTCGCGGCGGTGCGGGAACGGATCGGCACGGGCGAGGAGGTGGTTTCGCCGCCGCCGTCGGTCCGCACGGTCGCCGATCTGGTCGACTGGCTGAAAGGGCACAGCGCGGGCCATGCCGCCGCCTTTGCCGACATAACTCGCCTGCGTGCCGCGATCGACCAGCGGTTCGCGCCGCTCGACAGCGAATTGGGCGATGCCGGCGAAGTCGCGCTGTTCCCCCCGGTGACGGGCGGATGATCCGCATTTCGGTCGATCCCGCACCGATCGAGGTGGCGGTGGAGCTGGCCGGGGTCGAGGAACTGGGCGCGGGCGCGGTGGCGAGCTTTACCGGGCTGGTGCGCGCCGATGACGGCGTCACCTGTCTGGAGCTGGAACATTATCCGGGGATGACCGAAGCGGCGCTGTGCGATCTGGCCGAACAGGCGATGGCACGCTGGTCGCTGACCAGTGCGGTGATCGTCCATCGCGTCGGCCCGATGGCGCCGGGGGAGCGGGTGGTGTTCATCGCGACCGGCGCCGCGCATCGCCATGCCGCGCTGTCGGCCTGCGCCTTTCTGATCGACCGGGTAAAGACCGACGCGCCCTTCTGGAAATGCGAACATCGCGGCGCGGCGCGAAGCTGGGTCGCGGCGCGCGACAGCGATGATGCCGCCGCCGCGCGCTGGGCGGGTCAGGCCGACCGACCGGCCTGAGCCAGCACCTCGGCCAGCAGGCGGAAATCGCGTTCGCGCGGGCTGGCCTTGCGCCACACCAAAGCGATCCTGCGCGAGGGGTTGTCCGCCGACAGCGGGCGGGCGCTGACATGGGTGTGGTGGAGGATTCCCGCCTCCAGCGCCATTTCGGGCAGCATCGTCACGCCCAGGCCATTGTCGACCATCTGCACCATCGTGTGCAGCGACGTGCCAAGCATCGTCGCCTCCGCGCGCAATTCGGGCCGGTTGCACGCGGCCAGCGCATGATCCTTGAGGCAATGCCCATCCTCGAGCAGCAGCAGCCGGGTTTCGTCGATCTCGCCCGCCGTTACGCTCGCATGATCGGCACCATATTCGCCCTCGGGAAAGGCGACGAACAGCCGATCCTCGAACAGCGGCACCGTCTCCACCTCGCCACAGGCATAGGGCAGGGCGAGCAGCACGCAATCGGCGCGCCCGGTATGCAGGCTCTCGCACGCCGCCCCGCTCGGCTCTTCGCGCAGGAACAGCTTCAGGTCCGGATAATCGCGCCGCAACCGGGGCAGGATGCGCGGCAACAGGAACGGCGCGATGGTCGGAATGACGCTCATCCGCATTTCGCCCGACAGGGGGCGTCCGGCGGCGCGGGCGAGATCGGCCAGCTCATCGGCTTCGCGCAGGATGCGGCGCGCCTTGTCGACAATCTGTTCGCCGAGCGGCGTGAAGCGGACCACGCGGCGCGTGCGCTCGACCAGCACGACGCCGATCAGCGTTTCCAGTTCGCGCAGGCCGGCCGACAGGGTCGACTGGGTGACGAAACACGCCTCGGCGGCACGACCGAAATGCCCGTGATCCTTCAGCGCGACCAGATATTGCAGCTGTTTGAGCGTGGGGAGATAGGTCTGCGCCATTGATCGTCCGAGTCGATGGATCACACCGACTCTAAGTGACGGCGCCGATTACGCAACGGGATCGTAACGACCGTAATCAAGCCGCCTGCACCTCGTCCGCCGCATCCTGCGCATCGGGCAGGCGGATCAGATGGTCGAACGCCGACAGCGCCGCCGTCGATCCCGCGCCCATCGCGATCACGATCTGCTTGTATGGCACGGTGGTCGCGTCGCCCGCGGCGAAAATCCCCTTGTGGCTGGTCTGCCCCCGCGCATCGATCTCGATCTCGCCGCGTGGGCTCAGCGCGATGCTGTCCTTCAGCCATTCGGTATTGGGCACCAGCCCGATCTGCACGAAGACCCCTTCCAGCGCGATGTCGTGATCGGTGCCGGTGGTGCGGTCGCGATAGGTCAGGCCCGTCACCTTGTCCTCGCCATTGACCCGGGTGGTCATCGCCGAGGTGATGACGTCGACATTGGCGAGGCTGTTCAGCTTGCGCTGCAACACGGCATCGGCGCGCAGCTGGCCGTCATATTCGATCAGCGTGACATGGCCGACGATCCCGGCCAGGTCGATCGCCGCCTCGACCCCCGAATTGCCGCCGCCGATCACCGCCACGCGCTTGCCCTTGAACAGCGGCCCGTCGCAATGCGGGCAATAGGCGACGCCCTTGTTGCGAAATTCCTCTTCGCCGGGGACACCCATCTGGCGCCAGCGCGCGCCCGTCGACAGGATGATCGTGCGCGCCTTCAGCGTCGCGCCATTGGCGAGGACGACGTGGTGCAGCCCACCTTCGCTTTCGGCCGGGATCAGCCGTTCGGCGCGCTGCAAATTCATGATGTCGACGTCATTGTCGCGGACGTGCGATTCGAGCTGCGCGGCAAGCTTCGGCCCCTCGGTATAGGGGACGGAAATGAAGTTCTCGATCCCCATCGTGTCCAGCACCTGCCCGCCGAACCGTTCGGCGGCGATGCCGACGCGGATGCCCTTGCGCGCGGCATAGATGGCCGAAGCCGCACCCGCCGGACCGCCACCGACGATCAGCACGTCGAACGCGTCCTTGGCATCCAGCTTTTCGGCCGCCTTGGCTTCGGCACCGCGGTCGAGCCTGGCGACGATCTGTTCGAGTTCCATCCGGCCCGAGCCAAAGGGTTCGCCGTTCAGGAACACCGTCGGCACCGCCAGCACCTTGCGCGCATCGACCTCGTCCTGGAACAGCGCGCCGTCGATCGCGACATGGCTGATCCGGGGGTTGAGCACCGCCATCAGGTTCAGCGCCTGCACCACGTCCGGGCAGTTCTGGCACGACAGCGAGAAATAGGTTTCGAAATTGAGGTCGCCGTCCAGACCCTTCACCGCCTCGATCACCTCTTGTGCGGCGCGGGAGGGGTGGCCGCCGACCTGCAGCAGTGCGAGCACCAGGCTGGTGAATTCATGCCCCATCGGAATGCCCGCGAACCGCACGCCGATATCGGTGCCGGTGCGGCGGATCATGAAACTGGGCCGGCGCTTGTCGTCGGCACGGACGAGCGCGATCTTGCCGCTCAGGCCCGCGATCTGGGTCAACAGCGCCTCAAGCTCGCGCGACTTGGCGTCGTCGCCCAGGCTCGCGACCAGTTCGATCGGTTCGCGGATATTGACCAGATAGGCTTCGAGCTGTTGCGTCAGATGAGCGTCGAGCATGGCGGTTCCTTATCGGGTCGTGGTTGTCGGGCGGGCAGCGGTCGGGGCGGGCAAGCGCCGCACCCGACAGCGAAACGGCCCGGAGCGAGGGAAGAGGGATCGCTCCGGGCCGTATGACGGCGCCCATGAGGGAGGAGGAGGGCGCCGGCAGGGTGCGGTCAGGTCGCGATCAGATCTTGCCGACCAGGTCGAGCGACGGCGCAAGCGTTTCGGCGCCTTCTTCCCACTTGGCGGGGCACACTTCGCCCGGATGGCTCGCCCAATATTGCGCGGCCTTCACCTTGCGCAGCAGTTCGGCGGCGTTGCGGCCGACGCCTTCGGGGGTGATTTCGACCAGCTGGATCACGCCGTCGGGATCGAGCACGAAGGTGCCGCGATCGGCAAGGCCGACGCCTTCACGCAGCACGCCGAACTGGTTCGACAGCGCGTGGTTCTGGTCGCCGAGCATGTAATAGTCGATCTTGCCGATGGCGGGCGAGGTATCGTGCCATGCCTTGTGGCAGAAATGCGTGTCGGTGGAGACCGAGAACACTTCGACATCCATCTTCTGCAGCGTCGGATAGATGTCGGCGAGATCCTCAAGCTCGGTCGGGCAGACAAAGGTGAAATCGGCCGGATAGAAGAAGAATACGGCCCATTTCCCCTTCACATCGGCGTCGGTGACGTCGACGAACTTGCCCTGCTTAAACGCAGTCGCCTTGAATGGCTGGAGCGGGGTTCCGATGAGCGCCATATGATCTTTCTCCGGTAATCGTGTTGATGTTGCGACGCGGCATATATGGCTGGTGCGGCGCAGCACAAAACCGGAAGTCTCGCTCTTATTGATCGACAAATTCACTCAATCGTGAGCGATTGATCGTTCAGGCTTATATGAGGGCGCGATAGACGCTGTAGCTGCTCGTCACGGTCAGCACCACGCCGACCAGGATCAGCAGCGTCTTGGTCGGCACCCGCTTGGCCAGCAGCGCGCCGAACGGCGCGGCGAGCACGCCACCGACCAGCAGGCCGACCACCGCTTCGGTAAAGGCGGTCAGGCCGAGGTGGAAGATGAAGGTGATCGACACCGACAGCGTCAGGAAGAATTCGACGCTGTTGACCGTGCCGATCGTATAGCGCGGCTGCGTCCCCTGGATCAGCAGGTTGCTGGTCACGACCGGCCCCCAGCCGCCGCCGCCCGCCGCATCGAGGAACCCGCCGGCCAGCCCCAGCGGTTCGACGATCTTCGGCTCGGTATGATGGCGGGTCGGAAAGCTGAGGCCGCGCCACAGCAGATAGACGCCGATCAGCGCGAGATAGCCCATGACGAACGGCCGCGTCACCGAAGCGTCGAGCGAGGTGAGCAGATAGGCGCCGGTGACGCCGCCGATCACGCCGGGGACCAGCAGGCGGAAGAACAGCTTCCAGTTCACATTCTTGTGCAGCGCGTGGCTGATGCCCGACACGCCGGTGGTGAAACATTCCGCCAGATGCACGCCCGCCGATGCCGTCGCCGGGGGCACGCCGAGCACGCTGACCAGCAGCGTCGTCGAAATCACGCCGAACGCCATGCCGAGCGCGCCATCGACGATCTGCGCCAGAAAGCCGACCGCCAGAAAGGGCAGCAAGCCCGAAAGGTCGATCGCTTCGAACATTGCACCCCTCAACAACCGGCGCGAAAGCACGCCGCATCGCGCTGCTTTGGCGCGGGGCGACAATCCCGACAAGATACATCGTGTTTAGCCGGGACAAGCGCGAAACGCATGGTTCTGGAAAATCCGGCCATTCGTCCCTAAATGTCCCGGCAGATAATGGGGACCCGCCGATGTTCGGTCGATTGCGCGCATATCTGGACTCGATTCGCGAACGCGATCCCGCACCGCGCAGCCGTGCGGAAATCCTGCTGTATCCGGGCGTATGGGCGGTGTTCTGGCACCGGGTCGCCAACCGCCTGTTCCGCGCGCGCCTGTTCTTCCTCGCCCGCGCGGTCAACCATCTGTCGCGCTGGCTGACCGCGATCGATATTCACCCCGGCGCGACGATCGGCCGCAATTTCTTCATCGACCATGGCTTTGTCGTGATCGGCGAAACGGCGGAGATCGGCGACAATGTCACGATTTACCAGTGCGTGACGCTGGGCGGGACCAGCCCCGACAACGGCGTGGGCGGCAAGCGGCATCCGACGCTGGCCGATGGCGTGATCGTCGGATCGGGTGCGCAGGTGCTGGGGCCGATCACGGTCGGCGCACGGGCGCGGATCGGCGCCAATGCCGTCGTCACCAAGGATGTGGGTGAGGGCGCGGTGATGGTCGGCATTCCGGCCAAGCCGACGCTGGTCGAGGCGGACAAGTGGCAGCGCGATTTCGTCCCCTATGGCACGCCGTGCAGCGAGATGTTCGACCCGGCGACGCAAAAGCTTGAAATCGTGCGCTGCGAACTCGAAACGCTGCGCAAACGGCTCGATCAGCTGATGGCGGAGCGTGACACGCAGCAGGCCGAAGGCGGTCAGATCGACGAGGCGCGGCGCGATCGGGCGTGAGCGCGACCGTCACCCCCTTTCCGCTGCGCGGCGGTCCGGCCCAGGTCGGGTTCGAACGCGCCGAACTGACCCGCATCCTCGATCTCTATGGCCGCATGGTCGCCGCGGGCCATTGGAAGGATTATGCGATCCAGCTCGATCGCGACGCGGCGGTGTTCGCCGCCTTTCGCCGCGCCGCCGAACGGCCCGAATTCCGGATCGAGAAACGGCCCGCGCTGCGCAATCGCCAGGGCATGTGGGCGCTGGTCAACGAATCGGGCGCGGTGCTCAAGCGCGGGCATGACCTCGCCCCGGTGCTGGCCCCGGTCGAACGACGGCTGATGAAACTGGTCGAGGATTGAGGTTTCGCGGTTGATTGATTGTGAGGTTCCGGCACCGGCCCGCTCTCCCGTGGGGAGCGGGCCGGTGCCGGAACCAGTTCAGCCTCGCTCAACGGCAACACGCATATCAATTCACGCGGTGAACCGCTTGGTGAACCCTTTCACATTGCCGACTTCGGCGGGCATCGTATCGATATGCGCGACATGGGCCATCATCGGCCCTTCGCGACAGCGGTCGATAAAGGTGTCGAGCGCCATATCGTCGCCATCCGCCAGGATTTCGACTCGCCCGTCGCCCAGGTTGCGGACCCAGCCGACAACGCCCAATTGATGCGCCGTCCGCACCGCCCAGTCCCGATAGCCGACGCGCTGCACGCGCCCTTCGATCAGCAAACGCTGTGTCGCCACGTTTTTGTACCCCTTACACATGCGCCGACATCGCGCATGCCCGTTTCATAGTGCAGCGCGCGGATGGAAGCGAAGCCGGTCCGCCCGCCTTTCGGGGCGTTTCGGCGCGCTTTGGCTGTGCTAGAGGTGCAGGCCATGACGATCGACCTCACCGACTACGAAACGGGCGCCAAGTTCGCCGGGGATTATGACGCCGCGCTGGCCGCGGTGCAGGACCGGCTGGAGCGGATCCAGGTCGCGCACATCCTGCACAAACGACCCGCGATCATCGTGCTGGAAGGATGGGACGCGGCGGGCAAGGGCGGGATCGTCAAGCGGCTGACCGCGTCATGGGACCCGCGCTTTTTCGAAGTGATGCCGATCGCCGCGCCGAGCGAGATCGAACTGGCGCACCATTTCCTGTGGCGGTTCTGGACGCGCCTGCCCGGCCGGGGGCATATCTCGATCTTCGACCGCAGCTGGTATGGCCGCGTGCTGGTCGAGCGGGTCGAGGGCTATGCCCAGCCCGAAGAATGGCAGCGCGGCTATGACGAGATCAATGCGTTCGAGGCGCAGCAGATCGAAGCGGGAGCGAGCCTGGTCAAGCTGTTCGTCCACATCACCCAGAAGAAACAGGACAAGGAACTGGCCGAGCGGCTGGATGATCCGTGGAAGCGCTGGAAAACCGGGCCGGACGATTATCGCAACCGTGCGCGGCGCGCGGATTATCTCGACGCGATCGGCGACATGTTCGCGCGGACCAGCACGGCGGCGGCGCCGTGGACGGTGATCGACGGCAACAGCCGCAAGGCAGGGCGCATCGCCGCGCTCACCGCGATCGCCGACCAACTGCAGGCGGGCGTGCCGATGGACCCGCCGCCGATCGATCCGGTGTTCGAGAAAAAGGCACGGGCGGCGCTGGCGGGCGGCTGACGCGCACCCGTCTCAGCGGTCGGGGCCTCAGCGGTCGGGTGTCGCGTCGCGTGAGGTGCCGTGATTGTCCTCGTCCGCCTTGTCGACGCCTTCGCGTGCCTGGGGATCGCGCACCCGCTCGGTTGCGGCTTGCGTGCCGACGTCACGCGCAAGATTGCCGCCGCTTCGTCCCTGAAAATCCGGTGTTTGCTCGGCGCGATCGATCAGTTCGCGATCGTCATTGTCGCGGGCGGTTTGCGTGCGGTCATCGGTCATCCTGTCCTCCATTGTTCGAGTCAATGAAGGGCAGGGCGGATCGTTCCGTCGCGACAGATGGTCGTGCCGGGGCGACGATCAGGCCGGCGCAAACTCGCCCTGATCGTCCATCAGGTGCAGCACGCCGTCGCTGATCGCGAAATAGGCGCCATGGATGGCCAGCGTTCCCGCCGCCTCACGCTCGGGAATGAAGGGAAAGGTGCGCAGGTTGGCGATCGACGTGCGCACCGTTTCCAGCTCCATCGCGCGCGATGCCTCGGGACCGTCGCCGAACCGCGCCCTGACCCGTTCGCGCGCCGCATCGAGCAGGCTGACCCAGGCATGGACGAAGCCGCCGTCGCCCGGTGGGCTGTGCTGGAACATCTCGGTCAGCGCGGCATGGGCGCCGCCGCACATGCCATGGCCCAGCACCACGACCTCCTCGACGTTCAGCTTGGTCACGGCGAATTCCAGCGCCGCCGATACGCCGTGGCGCCCGCCGTCATTTTCGAACGGCGGGACCAGATTGGCGACGTTGCGCACGACAAAGATTTCGCCGGGCAGCGTGTCGAAGATCTGCGCCGGTTCGACGCGGCTGTCGGAACAGGCGATCACCATCACCTTTGGCTCCTGCCCCTCGGCCAATTCGGCCCAGCGCTCGCGTTGGCGGCGATAATCGGCGGTGCGGAAGCGGCGATAGCCGTCGACCAGGTCGTTGAAATGGGTCATGCGCCCCCCATGCCGTGCCGTTACGGGGCTGGCAAGCGGCGGCCATCGTCGCTATCTGCGCTGCATGAACGATCCGACTCCCGTCGCGCGCCCCGAACGCCAGCGCAAGCCTGACTGGATCCGCGTCAAGGCACCGACCTCTGCCGGGTTCGCCGCGACGCGCGCGCTGATGCGTTCCAAAAGCCTGACCACGGTGTGCGAGGAAGCCGCCTGCCCGAATATCGGCGAGTGCTGGAGCAAGAAGCACGCGACGGTGATGATCCTGGGCGATACCTGCACCCGCGCCTGCGCCTTCTGCAACGTCAAGACCGGCATGCCGCGCGCCGTCGACCCGATGGAACCCAACAACGTCGCCGATGCGGCGGTGCAGATGGGGCTGGAACATATCGTCATCACCTCGGTCGACCGCGACGACCTGCCCGATGGCGGGGCGAAGCAGTTCGTCAAGGTGATCGAGGCGATCCGCAAGGCGTCGCCGACGACCACGATCGAGATTCTGACGCCGGATTTCCGCAACAAGCACGAAGCCGCGGTCGAGATGATCGTGGCGGCGCGGCCCGACGTCTATAACCACAATCTCGAAACCGTGCCGCGGCTCTATCCGACGATCCGTCCGGGCGCGCGCTATTACGCCTCGATCCGGCTGCTGGAGCAGGTCAAGAAGCTCGATCCGTCGATCTTCACCAAATCCGGCGTCATGCTGGGGCTGGGCGAGGAGCGGCTGGAGGTCCATCAGGTGATGGACGACATGCGCAGCGCCGACATCGATTTCCTGACCATGGGCCAGTATCTCCAGCCGACGCCGCGCCACGCCAGGGTGCAGGATTTCGTCACCCCGGCGGCGTTCGATGCCTATGCCGCGATCGCGCGGGCCAAGGGCTTCCTGCTCGTCGCTTCCTCGCCGCTGACCCGGTCGAGCTATCATGCGGGCGACGATTTCGCGAAGATGAAGGCGGCGCGCGACGCGAAACTGGCAAAGGTGCCGGCGGACGCCTGATGCCACGGCACACCGAAACCCGGCGCCTGCCCTATACGCCGGAACAGATGTTCGATCTG
>CADEEK010000012.1:0-12913 GCA_902826325.1 uncultured Sphingomonadales bacterium | reverse complement strand
TAGGGGGAGTTTCGGCCGTGGGGCAGCGAGGTGCGCGTGCGATCCGACAGCGAAACAGAAATGGTCGCGGACCTGATCGTCGGGTTCAAGGGGCTGCGTGAGACGTTCAGCAGCCGGGTCGAGAAACAGCGGCCCGACCATATCCGCGTCGACTATCTCGACGGGCCGCTCAAGCACCTCCACAATGACTGGCAATTCCGCCCGGACGGGCAGGGTGGGGTGCTGATCGATTTCGAGGTCGATTTCGCGTTCAAGAGCCGCGTGTTCGAAATGCTGGCCGGACAGGTGTTCGATCGCGCGCTGCGGATGATGATCGGCGCGTTCGAACAGCGCGCGGCGCAGCTTTACGGCGATTCGACTTCGGGTTCGACCGGGTCGCCGGGCAGCAGCAGTTCAAGCGCACACAGCGCCGCCTGAAGCCGGACGGCGCCGCGCCCGATATCGCCGAATTCGCGCGTGTCGGCGACCACCACATCGGGATCGGCATCGCGTTCGGCGCGGGCGAACACGACATGGCCGACCGGCTTCTTGTCGCTGCCCCCGCCGGGCCCGGCGATGCCGGTGATGGCGACGGCGACATCGGCCTCGCTTTCCTCCAGCGCGCCCTGAGCCATGCTCCATGCGGTCGCGACCGATACCGCGCCAAAGGTTTCGAGCACGTCGCCGCTGACCTTCAGTTCCTTGACCTTGGCGGCGTTGGAATAGGTGACATAGCCTGCGAGCAAGACGTCGGAAGACCCTGGAATCTCGGTAATCGCGGCGGCGACCAGACCGCCGGTGCAGCTTTCGGCGGTGGCGATCGTGCGACCGGCGGCGCGGTTGGCCTCGACCACCTTGCGCGCGGCGACGATCAGCGCGTCGGGAAGAATCGTGTCGATCATGGTGCGGGCGCCATAGGGCATAACGGCAGCCTTGGCCCGCGCTTTTCGTCGTTGCGGGCGATCCGGGCCAGCGCGACGAAGACGGCGGCAAGGTTTTTGGGCGGCAGGGGCGCGAGATTGCGGACGATCCGGTCCAGCGCCGGACAGTCGGCGGGCTTGATCTGCTGCGCGGCCAGCGGCACGAAAATCGCCCGCGCCGCGCCGATCGCGAAGGGTGAATCGGCGATCGCGGCGCCCCCCGGCCCCAACAGCTTGCGAATGCCCGACGTCGCGGCGGGCATGGCGGGGGCTACCCCGGCATCGATCCGCGCCATGAAGCCGGCAGGCGGGCGACGCAGGAAGCTGTCGGCGGGCAGCGCGGCGCACACACGGCCCATTTCGCGGATCGTTTCGGGTAACATCGCCTGGAACAACGCCTCCGCCTCGCTTTCGTTCAGGCAGGCGCGCGGTTGGGCTTGAACGGGCATGGCGAAAAGCGCCACGGCGGCGATCGCATGGGCGATCCGTCCCGCCGCGCGGGCCGACGTCGCGCTCATGCGGGCGCCCGGACGGTGGCGATGGCCTGTGCCGCCATGCCCTCGCCACGGCCGGTAAAGCCCAGCTTTTCGGTCGTTGTCGCCTTGACGCTGACCCGCGCGATGGGCAGGCGCAGGATCGCGGCGATGCTGGCGCGGATCGCGTCGCGATGCGGCCCGATCTTGGGCGCTTCGCAGATTAGCGTCAGGTCGATAAAGTCGATCACGCCACCCTGCGCCGCCACCAGCCCTGCGGCATGTTCCAGGAACCGCGCCGATGCCGCCCCGCGCCATTGCGGATCGCTGGGCGGGAAATGCATGCCGATATCGCCCGCACCGATCGTGCCGAGCAGCGCGTCGGTGATGGCGTGGAGCGCGACATCGGCGTCGCTATGGCCGGACAGGCCCTTGTCATGGGGAATATGCACGCCGCCCAGCCACAATTCCTCTCCGGCCTCGATCCGGTGGACATCGAAACCGGTGGCGCTGCGCGAAATCAGGCTGGCATCGTGGCGTGCCGCTGCCGCGGCGAAATCCTGCGGATGGGTGATCTTTTCAAGCATCGGGCTTCCTTGAATCATCGCCACGTCCTGCCCCGCATGGCGCAGCATCTGGGCGTCGTCGGTGGCTTCCCGGCCGTCGGGCCAGCCGCGATGCGCGGCGAGGATGGCGTCGAGGTGGAACGCCTGGGGCGTCTGGACGCGGAACAGCCCCTCGCGCGGTAGATTGTCGCCCAGCACCGCGTCGGCGCGGGCAAGCGTATCGGCGACGGGCAGGGCGGGCACCGCGCCAGCCGCCCGGTCGAGCGCGGCGAGCAGGTCGTCGATCACCGCGCGCGGCACAAAGGGGCGGGCGGCGTCGTGGATCAGCACGCGCGTCACCCCGCGCCGCGCCAGCGATTCCAGCCCCGCGCGCACCGAATCGCGACGTTCGGCGCCGCCGATCACCATATCGACCGACACCGGCAGGTCGCCGATCGCGGCGCGGGCGAGATCGTTTTGCCCCTCGCCGACGACCAGCGTCAGATGGTCGATGCCGGGATGGGCGGACAGCGCCTGCGCGCTATGGGCAAGCAGCGGCCTTCCCGCCAGCGGCGCAAACTGCTTGGGCACATCGCCGCCCGCGCGCGCGCCCTTTCCGGCGGCGACGATCAGCGCGGCGGTGGACATGACAGCTCAGCTTGGCGGCGGTGCGGGAAGCATGCCGCCGCATCGGAAATGGCAGTGGATCGCATCGTCCCTGCCTAGCGATCCGCATCGGCGAGGAAAAGGCGATGCAACAACTTCACGCCTGCGAAGTTTTGCCATGTTGACTGCATCACGGGATTATTATCGTTCAACCGCCATGACGAATGCCGAACAACCTGCCGAAGACTTAACCGCAATTGTTGTATCCTTGCGGTCGACGATCGAAAATCTGGACGCGATCGAATTGACCGATCCCGCCCTGATTTCAAAGCGGCTGGCGGTGCTGTGCCATCTGGAAGCCGCCCTCGACGCCTTTACCGACTAGCGAGCGGCAAAAGCCCAGCTTGGTGTCCGCCTTGCACGCGGCAGTGATCGCGCATTCGACGCCGAATTTTCCCCGGGTCGACAATTCGACATAGGTCTTGCGCCGGTCATGCTTGTCGGGAATGCGCACCAGCAGTCCGGCATCGGCGAGCGCGCTCAGATAACGCAATGCGGTGGTCGATGCGGCGCCGGACGCGATACACGCGCTGCTCACGCAGATCGCGCGGTGCTCCTTCAGCGCGATGTAAAGGTCCAGCATCACATTCCATGCCGGATTGTTGAACAGATCGAGCATCGGAAATGCTTGCCGTAGCGCTTCGTTCGACTTCAGCCACGATTTCGCGGTCAGCAGACAAATATCCTGAAACGGAAATTCGTCATGCGCGACAGTCCATGCCTGTCCCATTATGTTCCTCCCCCCAGTCGTTGATCTGGTTTCGTTGGATACGATATGGTTTCGACCCAAATGGTTAACATCGCACTAACCAATCGACTAACCATCTGACCAACCTGCCGTTGTGCCGTGCCGGTCCGCGCGACGGCGGCAATCGTGCGCCCGGCGGCCTTGCATCCGCCCCATTGCCTCTGTATCGGCGCATGCCTATTTTTCAGGCAGAGATGACGACGCTCAAACCCATTCAGATCGGGCCGGTGACGATCGAAACGCCGGTGCTGCTCGCGCCGATGACGGGGGTTACTGACCTGCCGTTCCGTCGGCTCGTCCGCCGTTACGGATCGGGGCTGAACGTTACCGAAATGATCGCCAGCCAGGCGGCGATCCGCGAGACGCGGCAATCGGTGCAGAAGGCGGCGTGGGACCCGATCGAAGAACCGGTGTCGATGCAGCTGGTCGGCTGCACCCCCTATGAAATGGGGGAGGCGGCAAAGCTGAATGCCGATCGCGGCGCGGCGATCATCGACATCAACATGGGCTGTCCGGTGCGCAAGGTGACGAACGGCGATGCCGGCTCGGCGCTGATGCGCGTGCCCCGGCTCGCCGCGCAGCTGATCGAGGCGTGCGTCAAGGCGGTCGACGTGCCGGTCACGGTCAAGATGCGCATGGGCTGGTGCCATGACAGCCTGAATGCGCCGGAACTGGCGCGGGTGGCGCAGGAGATCGGGGCGCAGATGGTGACGGTCCATGGCCGCACCCGCAACCAGATGTACAAGGGCTCGGCCGACTGGGCGTTCGTGCGCAAGGTCAAGGACGCGGTGTCGATCCCGGTGATCGTCAATGGCGACATCTGCTCGGCGGACGATGCGCGCACCGCGCTGGCGCAATCGGGCGCGGACGGGGTGATGATCGGGCGCGGTGCCTATGGCCGCCCGTGGCTGTTGCGACAGGTGATGGACGCGCTGTCCGGCCAGGACGAGCGGCCCGATCCGTCGATCGAGGCGCAATATGCCCTGATCGCCGAACATTATGCGATGATGCTCGACCATTATGGGGAAGAGACCGGCGTCAACATGATGCGCAAGCATATCGGCTGGTACACCAAGGGCCTGCACGGCTCCGCGGAGTTCCGCAACAAGGTCAATCAACAGCCGCGCGCCGCCACCGTGCTGGCGATGCTCGATGAATTTTACGCCCAGTTTCGCGGCGGTGCCGCCGCCGATGTGCAGCCCGAGCGACCATGGCCCTCGCGCGAAGCGGCCTGAGGCCGCCGCCCCAGCCGGGCGAACCCGATCTGACCGAATTGTTCGGCGGCATGCCCGTCGCCGCGCTGGTGCTCGACCCGCTCGACCGGGTGGTGCGCGCCAATATGGCGTGCGAACATCTGCTCAACCACAGCGAACGCGCGATGATCGGCCAGCGGTTTGACCGCGTGCTGGCCCCGCCCGAAGGCTATGTCGGGCGTCGCGACGGGCGGGGATTCGCCGCCTATGATGTCGAGATCGAACCGACGCGAAGCCCGCGCACCCGCGTCGATTTCATCGAACAGCCGATCGCCGAACATCCCGGCTGGCGCATCGTCACGCTGCATCAGGCGCCGACCTCGCGTCGCCTGTCGGTCGGCGCCGATCGCACGGCGGGCGCGCGCGCGGCGATCGGCGCGGCGGCGATGCTGGCGCATGAGATCAAGAATCCGCTGTCCGGCATTCGCGGCGCCGCGCAATTGCTGAGCGGCGACGACAGCGGGGAGGGGCGCGAGGAGCTGACCCGGCTGATCACCGCAGAGGTCGATCGTATCGCCGCGCTGATCGACCGGATGCAGGATTTTACCGACACCCGTCCGCCCAAGCTGACGCCGGAGAATATCTATCCGCTGCTCGACCATGCCCGCCGCGTCGCGCTGGCGGGCTTTGCGCGCGGCATCGTGATCGAGGAACGGTTCGACCCCTCGCTGCCGCCGGTGATGATGGACAAGGATGCGTTTCAGCAGGTGTTGATGAACCTGCTCAAAAACGCTGCCGAGGCGCTGAAGGATGTGGTCGAACCGCGCATCGTCCTGTCCACCCAATATCGCCACGGCGTCGCGATGCGGCCCGCGCCCGATCAGCCGCGCCGCTGGCTGCCGATCGAATTGTCGGTCGCGGACAACGGCCCGGGCGCGCCGCCCGACATCGCCAAGCATCTGTTCGAACCGTTCGTGTCGGGCAAGCCCGAGGGCAAGGGGCTCGGCCTGCCGCTGGTCGAAAAGCTGGTGCGGGACATGGGCGGGGTGGTCGAATATGCACGCGCGGGCACGCCGGAGATGACGGTGTTTCGCGTCAATCTGCCGCGGGCCGACGGATGACGGCGATCACCGTGTATTCGGGTGGCCGGAAGGGCGCGGCGCAGGGCGCGAAAGGGCCATTGTCGGCGGGATATTCGCAAAGGCAGCGCGCGGCATGAGCATGAGCGGTTCGATCCTGATCTGCGACGACGACGCCGCGATCCGCACGGTGGTGACACAGGCGCTGCGCCGCGCCGGGCATCGCGTGACGGCGGCGGCCTCGCTCGGCGATCTGCGGCGCGAGATGCGCGCGGCGGCGCCCGATGTCGTCGTGACCGACGTCGTGTTGCCCGACGGCAACGGCCTCGATCTGGTGGCGACGCTGACCGGTGAGCATCCCGACCTGCCGGTCATCGTGCTGTCGGCGCAGAACACGCTGGCCACCGCAGTGCGCGCGACCGAGGCTGGGGCGTTCGACTATCTGCCCAAGCCGTTCGATCTCGACGCGCTGACGACCACGGTGGCGAGCGCACTGGCGCGCGGGCGGCGGCTGGTCGACGACCTGCCGTCGACCGAGGATCATGCCGTGTCGCTGATCGGCCGGTCGCCTGCGATGCAGGAGGTGTATCGCGTCATCGCGCGCGTCGTTTCGAACGAACTGACCGTGCTGATCACCGGCGAAAGCGGCACCGGCAAGGAACTGGTGGCGCAGGCGATCCACGACCTCGGCTCCCGCCGCCGCGCGCCGTTCGTCGCGATCAACATGGCCGCGATCCCGCGCGAGCTGATCGAGGCGGAATTGTTCGGCCATGAAAAGGGCGCGTTTACCGGCGCCGCCGCGCGGGTCGCGGGCAAGTTCGAACAGGCGTCGGGCGGCACGTTGTTCCTCGATGAAATCGGCGACATGCCGATGGAGGCGCAGACGCGGCTGCTGCGCGTGCTGCAATCGGGCGAGTTCACCACCGTGGGCGGCGCGCGGGCGATCCGCGCGGACGTGCGCATCGTCGCCGCGACCAACAAGGATCTGATGAGCCAGGTGACGAGCGGCCAGTTCCGCGAGGATCTGTTCTATCGCCTCAATGTCGTGCCGATCGCGTTGCCCTCGCTGCGCGAACGGCGGCAGGATATCCGCCTGCTGGCGCGCCATTTTCTCGACCGGGCGGTCGAGGACGGCCTGCCGCGCAAGGCGATCGGCGACGACGCCATCGCCGCGCTGGAGGCACATGACTGGCCGGGCAATGTCCGCGAGCTGGAAAATCTGATGCGGCGCATGGCGGCGCTGCACCGCGACGAATGGATCGACGCGGCGGCCACGCGCACGATGCTGGGCGAAGGGCTGGCGAGCATGCCCGCCGCGCGCGATGAGGGGATCGAGGCGGCGGTCAGCGCGCGCCTGCAACGTCTCGCGATCGAGGAACCCAAGGTGCTGGAGGACGGCACATTGTATGATCGCATCATCGGCGAGGTCGAACGCCCGTTGATCGAAGCGATGCTCGCCCGCCACGGCCACAACCAGCTGCGCGCCGCCCGCGCGCTCGGCATCAACCGCAACACCCTGCGCAAGCGGCTGGACACGCTGGGCATCGATGTCGGCAATGTCCGGCAGGACGATCTTGCTTAGGGCGGTATCGCGCCGCAGCCGATAGCGGCTGCTTTTGCGGGTAGCCGCACCGGCCCGCTCCCCCACCCCGCCACCCATTCCAGAATATCCTGCCGATGGGTGGCGGGGTGGGGGAGCGGGCCGGTGCGGCTACCCACAAAAGGCGCGTGGGGGAGCGGGCCGGTGCGGCTACCCGCAAAAAGCGCGTGGGGGGAGCGGGCTGGTGCCGCACCCGACAGAGACACGCAGCGCGCCGGGATCAGCGGCCAGTTGAACCAAATCCGGGCACAGATGTCAGAATTGCTGTGTTTGCTTTGCCACGCTGGTGTTGTAGCCATGCAACGATGAACGTCGTTTCCGAGCCATTGACCGTGTCGGAACCGCACCGTTGGCGGTTTACGGTAACGCCAATGGTCGAGCTGATCGTGTTCGGTTTCGCGGTCGGGGTGATGGTGACGACCTATTTCGTCATCGGCGGCACGACGGAATCGCAGCGATTGCTGACGCCGCCGCTGGTCGCGTTGTTGCTGGTCGGCAACCTGGTGCCGCTGGTGGCGCTGATCGTGTTGATCGGGCGCCGCGTGGCGAAGCGGCGCGCGGCGCGATCGCCGCTGGGCGGCAAGGCGCGGCTGCATGTGCGGCTGGTGGCGATCTTTTCCATTCTTGCCAGCGTGCCGACGATCTTCGTCGCGATCATGGCGTCGTTGCTGTTCCAATATGGCGTCGAATTCTGGTATTCGGATCGCGCCCGCTCGATGCTGGAAAATGCCTCAGCGGTGGCCGTCGGCAGTTTCAATGACCTGAAGGAACGTGTCGGCGCCAATGCCGAGGCGATGGGCATCGACCTGGCGTTCCGCCTGACCGAAGTGCCGATCGACAGCCAGGATTTCGTCAACACGCTGCTGGTCCAGACGACGCAGCGCGAACTTTCCGAAGCCGCGATCGTGCGACAG
Organism: uncultured Sphingomonadales bacterium; assembly: GCA_902826325.1. GTDB lineage: Bacteria > Pseudomonadota > Alphaproteobacteria > Sphingomonadales > Sphingomonadaceae > Sphingomonas. The sequence goes on along the minus strand of CADEEK010000012.1, from coordinate 4,796 downwards.
GCCGAAAATGGCGAGATTCAGACGCTGGCGATCCTCAACCCCTATGAACGCTTGATCGAGGAACAGGTCAGCGGCAGCGCGATCCGCGAGCTGAAGGCCGGAACCAAGACCGTGGTGGTCGAGGATACCGGTGGCCGCATCCGCGCGCTGACCCGCTTCCCCAACACCGACGACACCTATCTCTACGCCGCGCGCGTCGTCGATCCGGCGCTGCTGGAGCGCAAGGCGCGGGCGGAATCGGTGGTCAGCAGCTATCGCACGCTGACCGAACGGTCGCGCACGCTGCAATTGCAGTTCAACATCGCGTTGCTGTTGCTGTCGCTGCTGATCGTCGGGCTGGCAGTGTGGGTCGCGCTGGAAATCGCTGACCGGCTGGTCCGCCCCGTCGGCGATCTGGTCAAGGCCGCGCGCGATGTTGCCGAGGGCGATCTGGCCAGCCGCGTGCCGACGCCGCGCGCGGATGACGAGATCGGCACGCTCGCCACCGCGTTCAACCGCATGACCGACCGGTTGCAGGGTCAGACCAACGAACTGGTCGCCGCCAATGCCGAATCCGAAAGCCGCCGCGCGCTGATCGAGGCGGTGATGTCGGGGGTGACGGCGGGCGTGCTGTCGATCGACGCTGATCGTCGCATCCGCCTGATCAACAGTTCGGCGATGGCGCTGCTGCGGCCCGGCACGGCGCCGGTCGGCAAGCTGCTCGCCGATGTCGCGCCGGAGCTTGACACCGTGCTCGGCGGCGAGGCACGTGAGGACATCGTCCAGCTGATCAGCGGCGGCGAGGCGCGCACGCTGGCGGTCAAGATCACCCGCGACGAGGCGGGGCAGGTGCTGACGTTCGACGACATCACCCAGCAATTGCTCGACCAGCGCCGTGCCGCATGGTCCGATGTCGCGCGCCGCATCGCGCATGAGATCAAGAACCCGCTGACCCCGATCCAGCTCGCCGCCGAACGGCTGCAACGCCGCTATGGCAAAAAGGTCGAGGCGGAGGACGGCACCTTCGCCAAGCTGACCGACACGATCGTGCGCCAGGTCGGCGACCTGCGGCGCATGGTCGACGAGTTTTCGTCGTTCGCGCGGATGCCCAAACCGGTATTTCGCGAGGAATCGCTGCTCGACATCGCGCGCCAGACCCTGTTCCTGCACGAAGTCGCCAAGCCCGATATCCGCTTCAAGCTCAAACACCCCGGCAAGCTGCCCGCTCTGGTCTGCGACCGGCGGCAATTGGGACAGGCGCTGACCAACCTGGTCAAGAACGCGGTCGAGGCGGTCGAGGCGCGCGAGGGCGACAGGCAGGGCTTGGTCGAAATGGCCATCCGCACCGGCGAGGATGGCCAGATGCTGCTCGACATCGCCGACAACGGCATCGGCCTGCCCGCCGAGCGGGAGCGGATCGTCGAACCCTATATGACGACGCGCAGCCGCGGCACGGGCCTTGGCCTCGCCATCGTCAAGAAGATTGTCGAGGAGCATTTCGGCACCATGGCCTTTGCCGACCGCAAGGGCGGCGGCACGGTGGTGACGCTGTGTTTCGACATGGCCACGCTGGCGCCGCTCGCCGGGATCGCGGGCGATGACGACGCCGATGGCGAACTGAACCAGGGCGCAACGCCCAGCGCACTGACACGATCGAGAAACGGACCCAGGACATGACACTCGACATCCTTGTCGTCGATGATGAAAGCGATATCCGCGAGCTGGTGGCCGGCGTGCTCGAGGACGAAGGCTATGAGACGCGCGCGGCGGCGGACAGCGACGCCGCGCTGGACGCGATCGCCGATCGCCGGCCCAGCCTGGTGCTGCTCGACGTGTGGCTGCAGGGGTCGCGGCTCGACGGGCTGGAGCTGCTCGACGAGATCAAGCGGCGCGATGCGTCGATCCCGGTGCTGGTGATTTCGGGCCATGGCAATCTGGATACGGCGGTGGCGGCGATCCGGCGCGGCGCGTCGGACTTCATCGAAAAACCGTTCGAGGCCGAACGCCTGCTGTTGCTGGTCGAACGCGCGACGGAGACCGAACGGCTGCGGCGTGAAGTCGCCTCGCTGCGCGCCAGCGTGGGGCATGAAAACGACCTGACCGGGGGATCGTCATCGATCAACGGCGTGCGCGCGACGTTGAAGCGGGTGGCGGCGACGGGCAGCCGGGTGATGATCACCGGCGGGCCCGGCACCGGCAAGGAGGTCGCGGCCCGCCTGCTGCACCAATGGAGCACGCGCGCGGGCGGCCCGTTCGTCATCGTCAGCGCGGCGCGGATGACGCCGGATCGGGTCGAGGAGGAGCTGTTCGGCGTGGAGGATGGCGATCTGGTCCATCCCGGCCTGCTCGAGCAGGCACATGGCGGCACGCTGTTTCTGGACGAGATCGCCGACATGCCCGTCACCACCCAGGCGCGCATCCTGCGCGTCTTGACCGAACAGCGGTTCAACCGCGTCGGCGGGCAACGGCAGGTCAAGGTCGATGTCCGCGTCGTGTCGGCGACGGGTCGCGACCTGACGTCCGAAATTGCCGAGGGCCGGTTTCGCGAGGATCTGTTCTATCGGCTGAACGTCGTGCCGGTGGCGATTCCGCCGCTGGCCGACCGGCGGGAGGATATTCCCGCGCTGGTCGAACATTTCGTCGCCCATTATGCCAGCGAACGCCGCGTGCCGACGCCTCAGGTCGCGCCCGAAGCGATGGTCGCGCTGCAAAGCTATGAATGGCCGGGCAATGTCCGCCAGCTGCGCAACGTGGTCGAGGCGACGGTGATCCTGGCGCCCGGCGACCGCATCGGGCGGATCGACCTGGACCTGTTGCCGACCGAGGTGCTGGGCGCCAAGGACAATGGCAATGGCGCGAGCGGCGCCTCGGCGCTGATGGGCGCGCCGTTGAAAGAAGCGCGCGAGACGTTCGAGCGCGAATATCTGCGCATCCAGATCCGGCGTTTTTCGGGCAATATCTCGCGCACCGCGAACTTCATCGGGATGGAGCGCTCGGCGCTGCACCGCAAACTCAAACTGCTTGGCATCACCGAGGAGCGCGAGGACTGACGACGGCGCTCAGCGCGCTTCGCGGCGGATCATCAGCTTCAGCCCCGACCAGATATCGTCCACCGCGCAGACTTTAACATCGACCAGCGCGAGCGGCAGCGCGATCTCGCGAATCACATCCTCGGTGACATCGGTCGCGACCTTCGCGGCCTTTTTGGGCCAGGATACCCAGATGAAGCCGCCCGGCGCGATCAACTGGCGCAACGCCGCCAGTTCGCGCGCCAGCACGGCGCGATCGGTCACGAAGATATGCGCAGCGTCAATGCCGGTGCAGGGCGCGGCGAGCAGTTCCAGCCCCAGCTCATCGACCCGCGCCTCCGCGCGCACCGCGTCGGGCATGTCCAGCGTGAACACGCGCATCCCCGGCTTGAACCCCAATTTGTCGGTCAGCGGCGTGGTGGAATAGCCGGCGGTCATCGCGAAATCCTCCTGCACGCGACAGGCTCGGCCAGCGCGGCGGCGATGTCAAACTGGCGATGTCAAACCGGCGATCGCCCGGACCGGCGCCGCGTCAGGCGACCGCGGCCTGCGGCCCCATCAATTTGGGAAAGAAGCCCTCATGCGCGGCGCGCAACTCGTCGATCGTCACGCACCAGTCGCCTTCGTCCAGTTCGAACACCAGCCGGTCGCGGATCGTGCGGCCGATCGGGTCGGCGGGCACATCGGCGGCGCTGGCGGCGGTGAGGAACGCGGTCAGCGATTCGTCGGGCACGGTAACGAGATACAGGCCCTGATCCTCGCCGAAAAAGCTGCCCGCGACGCCAAAGGGCTGCGCCTGATCGATCATCGCGCCGATGCCGCTGGCCAGCGCCATTTCCGCGAGCGTGACCGCCATGCCGCCATCCGACACGTCATGCACCGCGTTGACCAGCCCGCGTGCGATCATGTCGCGGACGAAATCGCCGGTGCGCCGTTCCGCGCGCAAATCCACCGGCGGCGGCGGGCCTTCCTCGCGTCCATGGACTTCGCGCAGCCAGATCGACTGGCCCAGATGCCCGCCGCGCTCGCCGACCGCGATGATCGCATCGCCGGTCGCCTTGAAACCGATAGTCATCGATTTCGACCAGTCGGCGAGGATGCCGACGCCGCCGATCGCGGGGGTGGGCAGGATCGCCGAACCGCCGCCGGTCGCCTTGCTCTCATTGTAAAGGCTGACATTGCCCGACACGATCGGGAAATCGAGCGCCCGACACGCATCGCCCATGCCCTCCAGGCATCCGACGATCTGGCCCATGATCTCGGGCCGCTGCGGATTGGCGAAGTTGAGGCAGTTGGTGACGGCAAGCGGGGTGGCGCCGACGCTGGTCAGGTTGCGCCACGCCTCGGCAATCGCCTGTTTCCCGCCCTCGACCGGGTCGGCGAAGCAATAGCGCGGGGTGCAATCGGTGGTGATCGCCAGCCCCTTGGGCGTCCCATGCACGCGCACCACCGCGGCGTCGCCACCGGGGCGCTGGACGGTGTCGGCACCGACCATGTGATCATACTGCTCCCAGATCCAGCGGCGCGAGGCGATATCGGGGCTGCCGATCAGCGTCAGCAGGTCGGCGGCGATGTCGCTGCATTCCGGTTCGTCGGCAAGTTCCGCGGGCGCGGGCGTCGGCACATGCGGCCGATCATATAGCGGCGCATCGTCGGCCAGCGGGGCGAGCGGAATGTCGGCGACCGTTTCGCCCCGCCACTTGAGCACCATCCGCCCGGTATCGGTGACGGTGCCGATCACCGCGAAATCCAGCTCCCATTTGCGGAAGATCGCCTCCGCCTCGGCCT
>CADEEK010000011.1 GCA_902826325.1 uncultured Sphingomonadales bacterium | reverse complement strand
CATTTCAGAATATCCTGCCGATGGGTGGCCGGGTGGGGGAGCGGGCCGGTGCCGCTACCAAGCAAAAAGACGCGGGAGCGGGCCGGTGCTGCAACCCAACAAGCGCACCGGTGCCGCAACCTGGCAACCACCCTAATCCGCAACCCCCTCACGCTTGCGCAGCGCGACCTTGCGATCGATGCCATAGGCATAGCCGCCCATCGTCCCGTCGCTGCGCTGGGCACGGTGACAGGGGATGATGACGGCAACATTGTTGGCACCGCACGCCGTTCCCGCCGCGCGGACGGCGCGCGGATTGCCTGCGGCGACGGCAAGCTGGGCGTAGCTGCGCGTTTCCCCCGGCGGGATCGCGCGCAAGGCCTGCCACACCGCCTCCTGAAACGCGGTGCCGCGCACATCCAGCGGAAGGTCGGTATGCCGTCCGGGTTGCTCCACTTCACCCACGACCCGCGCGGCCAGATCGGCCAGCGCCGCGCCGCCCGCCACGACCTCCGCCTTGGGGAAGCGCGCGGCAAGGTCGAAGGCGCCCTCGTCGAACGCCACCCGGCACAACCCCTTGTCGGTCGCCGCGATCAGCAACGGGCCAAGGCTCGTCTCCGCCACGGTCCAGCGGATCGTCACGCCCGCCCCGCCATTGCGCCATGCGCTCGGCGTCATGCCCAGCCGGTCGCGCGCCGTTTCGTAGAAGCGGCTCGGCGCCGAATAGCCCGCTTCATAGATTGCGTCGGTCACGTTCGCCTCCTCGTTCAGCATCTCGGCCATCCGCCGCGCCCGCAATCCCCGCGCGAACGCCGCCGGCGTCACCCCGGTCGCGCGCTTGAACAGCCGCGCGAAATGATGCGGCGCATAGCCGACCTGCGCCGCCAGCTGCGCCATCGGCATCGCATCCTCCGCCGTTTCCAGCAGCGCGACGGCACGCGCCACCGCGATCCGCTCACGCCCGATCTCGTCGGGCCGACAGCGCAGGCAGGCGCGGAACCCCGCGGCGCGCGCCGTTTCGGCATCGGGAAAGAAGCGGACATTGTCGCGCCGGGGGTGCCGCGCCGGACAGCTCGGCTTGCAATAGATGCCCGTGCTCGTCACCCCGGCGATCACCCGCCCGTCATAGGCGCGGTCGCGGCGTTCGAATGCCTGCCATGCCTCATCGTCTGAAATCGCCTTGCTCATGCGCTCGATATAGCGGATCGTGGGCGCAGCGCCTTCCCGGCTTTTGCGGCCAAAGCTTGATGCGGGCGCGCCACGTCTCTAGGGGGACGCTTTGCCGCGCAACAGGGACAGGATATGGGTCAGGCACCGCTCGTCGGCATCATCATGGGCAGCACTTCCGATTGGGAGACGATGCGCCACGCCGCCGACATCCTGTCGGAACTGGATATTGCGCACGAAACGCGGGTGGTGTCGGCGCATCGCACGCCGCAGCGTATGTATGATTACGCCACCGGTGCGGCGGATCGCGGGCTGAAAGTGGTGATCGCGGGCGCCGGGGGCGCGGCGCATCTGCCGGGGATGACGGCGTCGCTGACGCATCTGCCGGTGCTGGGCGTTCCGGTCGAATCCAAGGCGCTGAAGGGCATGGACAGCCTGTTGTCGATCGCGCAGATGCCGGGCGGCATCCCGGTCGGCACGCTTGCGATCGGCAAGGCGGGGGCGATCAATGCGGGCCTGCTCGCCGCCGCGATCCTCGCCACCGCCGATCCCGACCTTGCCGAACGGCTGCAGGCATGGCGCGCGCGGCAGACGCAAAGCGTGGCGACCGACCCCGAATGAACGCGATACCGCCCGGTTCCACCATCGGCATATTGGGCAGCGGCCAGCTGGGGCGGATGATCGCGATGGCGGCGGCGCAGCTTGGCTATCGCTGCCACATCTATGCGCCCGACAGCGGCCCCGCCTGCGACGTCGCGGCGGATTTTACCCCGGGCGGTTATGACGATGCGGCGGCGCTGGCGGCGTTCGCCCGGGCCTGTGCCGTCGTCACCTATGAATTCGAGAATATCGACCCGGCGGCGATCGACGCCATCGCCGCGCGCGTGCCCGTCGCGCCGGGTCGCGCCGCGCTGGAAACCGCCGCCCATCGCGCACGCGAAAAGGCGCTGGCGGAACAATGTGGCGGTCGGCCCGCACCATGGCGGACGGTGACGTCGCGCGAAACGCTCGACGCCGCGCTGGCCGAAATCGGCGCGCCCGCGATCCTCAAGACCGCGACGGAGGGCTATGACGGCAAGGGGCAGGTGCGGATCGCCTCGCCCGATGACGCGGCGGCGGCATGGGCGGCGATGGCGGGCCGGGAATGCGTGCTGGAGGGCATGGTCGCCTTCACCCATGAATTTTCGATCCTGCTGGTGCGCGGACGCGACGGGAACAGCATCGCCTATCTCCCGCCGCACAACGAACATCGCGACGGTATCCTCGCCCGGTCCACCGTGCCCGCGCCTGCTGCGGTGATGGCGCAGGCGAACGAAGCGATCGCGCTGGCGACGCGATTGGCGCAGGCGGTGGATTATGTCGGCGTGCTGACCTGCGAATTCTTCGCCACCGACGATGGCCCGATCTTCAACGAAATGGCGCCGCGCGTCCACAATAGCGGCCATTGGACGATCGAGGGCGCCGTCACCTCGCAGTTCGAAAATCATGTCCGCGCGATCTGCGGCCTGCCGCTCGGCACGACCGCGCTGACCGGCGCATCGGTGACGATGGACAATCTGATCGGCGCGCAGGCCGACGACTGGCCCCGCCTGCTCGCGCAACCGGGCACGCACCTGCATCTATATGGCAAGCACGACGCGCGCCCCGGTCGCAAGATGGGGCATGTGACGCGGGTAACACGCTAGGGTTCCGCATCAGGCGCGGCGCGCGCCTATTTCACTTTCCGGTAGATCGTGAAACCGAGGATGAGGAACAGCGCGGCAAGCGCAAGCGCGATGAAGAACAGGATCTTTGCGATGCCCCAGGCCGCGCCCGCCGCGCCGCCAAAGCCGAGCACGCCCAGCACAAGCGCGAGGAGGGCGAAGAAAAGAGCGGCCTTGAGCATGATCATCCCCTGTCGAATTGCCTGTGCAACCCAACGCACGAACCCGCCGCCGCGCTGCACGCGAACCCAAAAAAGACCCGCCGTCCCGTTGGAAGGCGGGTCATTTTCGATCACAACGCGATCGCCGGGTTCAGGCGCGCGTGCCCTCCATCGGGAACGATCCGAACGCACCGGCGGTGACGTTGCCCTTGATCGCATCGCCATCGACCGTCGCTTCGCAGGTCAGCGTCATCGGCATCGGAATGGTGATATCGAGCGACCAGCTGAGCTTGTCGCCATCGACCTTGCCGTTGTTGATTTCGGTCGATCCCATCGCGCCCGAATAGGTGCCGGTAAAGCTGTCACCCGCGCTGACCACGGTCAGCGTCGCCTTTTGATCGCCCATCGGGGAATGGGTGACGGTATCCCATTTGCCATCGACATTCGCCATCTTCGTCTCTCCTGACTTTTTCGCTCAGTTCGCCGCCATGGGGGCGCCGCCGCCCACGGCTTCGGGCTTCAACACCTCGACAGGCAGGCCCAGGCTGTCAAGCTGTGGCCGGACCTTGGCGGCATCGCCCACGACCACCCAGACGAAGCGTTTCGGGTCGAGCGCCGCGCGTGCCGCAGCGTCAACCTGCGCCATGGTCAGCGCGCGATATTTTTTCGCAAGGCCGCTCTGCCAGTCATCGCCCCGGCGCAGAAAGTCGTTCGACTGCATCGCACCCAGCACCGCGCCCGCGGTTTCATACTGACCCGCCATCTTGCGAATCGCGCTGATCACCGATCGATCGAACTCCAGCTTGCTGATCCCCTGATCGGTTAGAAAGGCGGCGACCTGTTGCTGGATCGCAGCGATGGCGGGACCGGTCTTGTCGGCCTGAACCGGCGCGTTGATGATGAACGGCACGGCATGTTCCATCCGCGATGCGCTGCCGCGCACGCCATAGGACCAGTGCTTCGCCTCGCGCAGGTCCATGTTGAGCCGCGACAGGAAATCGCCGCCCAGCACCTCGGTCGCGGTGCCCAGCGCCAGCGGATCGGCATAGGGATCGACCGGCGTCATCTGTGCCGCGACGATCAGTGATTGCGGCGAATCGGGCCGGTCGATCAGCACGATCTTCGGCGCGGCCTGTTGCGGTTTTTCGGCAAAGCGTTTGACGCCCGCCGCTCCCTCGCCCCGCCAATCGCCGAAGCGCGCCTCGAACGCCGCCTTGATCTGCGCCAGCGGACGGTCCGACACGACGAAGATCTTGGCTTTTTCAGGCCGGATCCACGCCTTGTACCACGCCATCAGGTCGGCGCGGGTCAGCTTGCGCACCGCCGCCTCGTCCCCCGCGATCGCCGCCGTCTTGGCATAGGGCGACGCCTTGCCATAGAGCAATGGCGGCACCGCCATCATCGCCAGCCCCGCCGGGTTGGCCTTGATCTGGGCGATCCGCGCCAGCATCTGCCCGCGCACCCGCTCCAGTTCGGCGGGCGGAAAGGACGGGTGGCGGGTGATGTCCGCCAGCAGTTCGAGCGATCCGGCCAGATTGGGGCTGGGTGTATCCATCGAAACATAGGACCGGTCGGCGCTGCTGTCCGCGCCGATGCCCGCGCCCAGCCGCTCCTGCGCTTCGGCGATGGCGATCGAATCGCGCGTCGCGGTGCCCTCCTCCATCAGCGACAGCGCCATGGTTTCGGTGCCGAGCGCATCGGCGACATCCGATGCGCTGCCCGCATCGAAGCTGATCGTCGCCTGTGTCACCGGCACGGCGTCGCGCTGCGCATAGATCAGCTCGATCCCGTTCGACAGCCGCGTGCGTGCGACCGCCGGGAATTCGATGTCCTTGACCTCCGCGACATCGGGCAACGGCCCGCGCGTGCCCTTGACCGGCGGTTGCGGCGCGGCGGGCTGCTTTTCCGGGGGCGTCGCTTCGGTATAGGCGGCCCGCGCGCCCGGCTCGATCGTCAGCGCATAGGCGGGGCGCGACAGCCATTTGCTCGCCACGTCGCGCACCTGGGCGGGCGTCACCGCCGCCAGCCGTTCCCGCTCCTTTTTGTAGAAGGCCGGATCGCCGGTATAGATCGCGCCCGACGCCAGCGTCACCGCCTTGCCGCCGAACCCGCCGACCGATTCAAGGCCGCTGATGCGCGAGGACGCGGTGCGGGTCTTGTAGCGCGCGATCTCGTCCGCGCTCGGCCCGGTCCTGAGATAATCGGCGAGCAGTTCGTCGAGCCGCTTGCCCGCCGCGACCGGATCGACACCGGGACGCACGTCCATCGAAATGACCACGATCCCCGCCTGGGCCAGTGTCTGATTATAGGCGCCGACGCTGACCGCCAGCTTCTCCTGCTTGACCAGCACATTGTCGAGCCGCGAGCTGGCGAGCCCGCCAAACACGCCCATCGCGACGTCGAGCGTGGTGGAATCGGCGTCGCGAACCCCCGGCACCGCCCACATGCGGTAAAGCCGCGTCACGGCGACGCGGTCCTTCATCACCTCCACCTTCGGCGCGGCGAGCGTCGGCACCGCGATGCTGGGGTCGGCGACCGAAGGGCCCCGCGCGATCTGCCCGAAATATTTCTCGACCAGCGGCTTTGCCGTCGCCACGTCGATATCGCCCGCCAGCACCAGCACCGCATTGTTGGGGCCATAATATTGGCGGAACCAGTTCTTCACATCGTCAAGGCTGGCGGCGTCCAGATCGGCCATCGAACCGATCGTCGAATGGCGATAGGGATGCCCCTCGGGAAACAGCCCCTCCAGCATCCGATAGCGGGTCAGGCCATAGGGCTGGTTGTCGCCCTGACGCTTTTCGTTCTGGACGACGCCGCGCTGCTCGTCGAGCTTGGCCTGCGTCACCGCGCCGAGCAGATAGCCCATCCGGTCGCTTTCGAGGAACAGCGCGCGGTCGAGCGCGGCGCGCGGCACCGTCTGGAAATAGTTGGTGCGATCCGAGTTGGTGGTGCCGTTATAGGCGGTGGCACCCACTTCCTTGAGCGGTTCGAAAAACTCGCCCGGCGAATTTTCCGATCCGTTGAACATCAGATGTTCGAACAGATGGGCAAAGCCGGTCTTGCCCTTCGGCTCATGCTTCGACCCGACATTGTACCAGACGGCAACACCGACGATCGGCGCCTTGCGGTCGGTATGGACGATGACGCGCAGGCCGTTGGCGAGTTCGAACGACCGATAGGGAATATCGACCCGTTTGACGAGGTCCGCGACCGGCACCGGCGCGGGGCTTTGCTGCGCGGACAGCGGTGCGGACAGCGCGACCGCGATCGCGGTCAGGCCAACAGGGATCGATTTCATCAGGGAAGGTTTCCACGGGGTTGTTGCGATCGTTACAACATACCCATGCGGCACGTCAGCGCAATGCCGGTGACGCGCGACAACCGGACAGGCTCAGCCCGCGACCACCCGTTCGCGGAACTGGCGGAATTCGGTATCGAGCGCCGCGCTCAGCAGCTTGGCGGTTTCGGTCAGCGCGGCGGCGGCGCCGCGCACCTCGTCCGCCGATGCGGCGACCGAACTGGCACCCGCCGACAGCGAGCCGATGCGCGTGTCGAGCAACGAGGATGTCGCCGCCGCCTGCGCCGCCCGCGCGCTGATATCGGCGGTGGCGCTGCTCTGCTGGCTGGTACTTGCCGCAACCGAAAGCGCGGCGGCCTCGGTCCGTTCGATCGACCCGGCGATCGACATGATCGCGCCGATCGCCTGTTCGACCGCGCCCTTGATGTCGTCGATCCGGCCCATCACGCTTTTCGCCGCCTGCGCGGTTTGTTGCGACAGCCCTTTGACCTCCTTCGCCACGACGGCAAAGCCATGGCCGGATTCGCCCGCGCGTGCCGCCTCGATCGAGGCGTTGAGCGCGAGCAGATTGGTTTCGTTCGCCACCGAATCGATGAAATCGACCACTGACGAGATCGAACTGGTGCTCTCGCGCAGCGATTCGATCAGCCGCACGCCGTCCTTGCCCGCCTCGGCGGCACCGACGGTAACGTCGCGGACCATCTCCATCTGCTGCGCGATCGACCGGGTGGTGTCGGCCAGCTGTTCGGTCGCCGCCGCGACGGCGGTTGCATTGTCGAGCGCGTCGCGGGCCCCCGCCAGCGCGCAATCGGCATCGCCGCTGGTCTGCGTGACGTCGGCGCTCAGCCGGTCGGCGGTCTTGTCGAGCGCGGTCGAGGCGGCCAGCAGCATTTCGACCGCCTGCGCCACCGTGCTGTCGAACGAGGACAAGACCCCTTCGAGCCGCGTCGCGCGCCGTGCCGCGTCGCGCGCTTCGTCGCGCAGCCGCGCCTGTTCGGCCGCCGCACGTTCCAGTTCGATCCGCTCGCGCCGCGCATTTTCCAGCTCGGCGCGGGCATGGACGGCGCGCAATTCCTCGTCGCGCTGACGCTGATCGGCTTCGAGCTTGTCGAGGAAGCCGTTGAAGACGTGCGCGAGGTCGGCGCTTTCGTCGCCCTCCTCGATCCGCACGCGGCTCGACAGGTCGGCGTCGCCGCGCGACAGGTCGGCGACCACCGCCTGCAATTCGCCGGTGCCCAGCCGCGCGCAATGTTCGGCCTGGTTCAGCCCCTCCAGCTCTTCCTTTTGCGAAATGCGCAGATAGTTGAACCGCCGCGCCAGCAGCATCGCGGGCCAGCAGATCGCAAAGGTAAAGGCCGCGATCGCCGCCGCGCCGGTCGCCTGTACGACGAATTGGTCGAAGCGCGCATGGGGCAGCCGCTCTGCCGCCCCGGCAAAGGCGATGGTCAGGATGCCGACCGTCCCCGCCATCGCATGCGCCGCCACCGCACCGACCGCATCGTCGAGCTTCCAGCGCCGTTCCAGCCAGTCCTGTCCCCAGATCGCGACCAGCCCGCCGAGCGCGCCGGTCCAAACGGCGCCAAAGGTGGTGGCGGCGACACAGCCCGCGGTAATCGCGACCAGCCCGCCGATCAGGCCGTTGGTCATCCGTTCGGGCAGATAATAGCCATCGCGCAGCCGGCCGAGGAACATCGCGGCGGCCCCGCCCGTCGCCCCGGCAAGCAGCGTGTTGATCAGCGCATGGCCGAAATCGTCGCTGCCCATCGCGGCGCCCCCGGCGTTGAAGCCGAGCCAGCCGATCCACAGCAGCAACACCCCGGCCATGGTCAACACCGGGCTGTGCCCCTGAATCCGGATCGGCGTGCCGTCGGCGGCAAACCGGCCGATGCGCGGGCCGATCGCGATCACCGCCGCCAGCGCCGCGACGCCGCCGACCATATGGACGACGCTCGACCCGGCGAAATCGACATAGCCGCGCGCCTCCAGCCAGCCCTGCCCCGTATCGGCGAGCAACCCGCCCCAGGCCCAATGGCCGACCAGCGGATAGACCAGACCCGCGATCAGCAGCGTATAGCAGAGATAGGCGCCGAACTTCATCCGTTCGGCGACCGCGCCCGACACGATCGTGCTGGCGGTGCCACAGAACATCACCTGAAACAGGAAGAAGGTGGCGATGGAAAGATTGTCGAAGCGAAGCAGCGCGAGCTCGCCGCTCCAGCCGACCAGGCCGCCCAGCGTCGGGCCGAACATCAGCGAAAATCCGGCGAGCGCGAAGGCGAGCGTGGTGATGACGAAATCGGCGAGATTCTTCATCGCCACATTGATGCTGTTCTTTGACCGGACCGTACCGGCCTCAAGGAACAGGAAGCCGATCTGCATCATGAACACCAGGATCGCGGCGATGACCAGCCAGCCATGATCGAGCGGCGTCTTTTCCGCCTCGACCCACCCGGCCTGGGCGGGGGAAGCGATGCACAGCGATGCGAACGCAAGCCACAGCCAGCGCGCGCGAACAGGCATTGAGCATCGACGTGACGGCATGGCGATCCTTGCGGTTCGAGCGAACCCGCACTGACGCTAGGGAAAATATGGTTTCGCGACCGTTAAGCATCACGGCAATCGTGCTGCGTCGCAGCAGATAAGATTTTCAAACCACCCCTTGTGTTGCACAAATACAACACTACTTCACCGGGTGACGACAGATTGGGGCGAACATGAACCTCGAGAAATTTACCGATCGCGCCAAGGGTTTCCTGCAAAGCGCGCAAACCGTGGCGATCCGGCTGAATCATCAGCGGATCGCACCGGAACATCTGCTCAAAGCCCTGCTCGAGGACGAACAGGGCATGGCGGCGGGGCTGATCGGCGCGGCGGGCGGCGATGCCCGGCGGGCGGCGAGCGAGATCGACGCGATGCTGGCACGCATTCCCGCCGTTTCGGGCAGCGGCGCACAACAGGCGCCGGGGCTGGACAATGACAGCGTTCGCCTGCTCGACCAGGCCGAACAGATCGCGACCAAAGCGGGCGACAGTTTCGTCACGGTCGAACGGCTGTTGCTCGCGCTGACGCTCGCCACCACCACCAATGCGGGCCGCGCGCTCGCCGCCGCCGGGGTCAAGGCCGAGGGACTGAACGCCGCGATCAACCAGCTGCGCGGCGGGCGCACCGCCGACACGGCCGGGGCGGAGGACCGATATGACGCGCTCAAGAAATTCGCGCGCGACCTGACCCAGGCGGCACGGGACGGCAAGCTCGACCCGGTGATCGGCCGTGACGAGGAAATCCGCCGCACGATCCAGATCCTTGCACGCCGCACGAAGAACAACCCGGTGCTGATCGGCGACCCCGGCGTCGGCAAGACCGCGATCGCCGAGGGGCTGGCGCTGCGCATCGCCAATGGCGACGTGCCCGATACGCTGAAGGACCGGACGCTGATGTCGCTCGACATGGGCAGCCTGATCGCAGGCGCCAAATATCGCGGCGAGTTCGAGGAGCGGCTGAAGGGCGTGCTCGACGAGGTGAAGGGGGCCGAGGGGCAGATCGTGCTGTTCATCGACGAGATGCACACGCTGATCGGCGCGGGCAAATCGGAAGGGGCGATGGATGCGGGCAATCTGCTCAAGCCCGCGCTGGCGCGTGGCGAGCTGCATTGCATCGGCGCGACCACGCTCGACGAATATCGCAAGCATGTCGAGAAGGACCCGGCGCTGCAGCGGCGGTTCCAGCCGGTGTTCATCGGCGAACCCACGGTCGAGGACACGATCTCGATCCTGCGCGGGCTCAAGGAGAAATACGAGCTGCATCACGGCGTCGACATCACCGACGGCGCGATCGTTGCCGCCGCGACGCTGTCCAACCGCTACATCTCCGACCGCTTCCTGCCCGACAAGGCGATCGACCTGATGGATGAAGCGGCGTCGCGCATCCGCATGGAGGTGGAGAGCAAGCCCGAAGAGATCGAAAATGTCGACCGGCGCATTCTGCAGATGAAGATCGAAGAGGTGGCGCTCGAAAAGGAAACCGATCCGGCATCGGGCGAACGGCTCGAAACGATCCGTCGTGAGCGCGCCAATCTTGAACAGCAATCGGCCGAACTGACCCAGCAATGGCAGGCGGACAAGGACAAGATCGCGGGCGAGGCCCGGCTGAAGGAACAGCTTGAGGCCGCCAAGCTGGAGGCCGAACAGGCACACCGTTCGGGCGATCTCGGCAAGATGGCCGAACTGAATTACGGCACGATCCCGGCGCTGACCAAGCAACTGGACGAGGTGCGGGATTCGACCGCGAATGCGATGCTGCAACAGCGGGTGACGGGCGACGACATCGCCGCCGTGGTCAGCCGCTGGACCGGCATTCCGGTCGATCGGATGCTGGAGGGCGAGCGCGAGAAGCTGCTCGCGATGGAGGAACAGCTGGGCAAGCGGGTGATCGGCCAGCAGGCGGCGGTGAAGGCCGTGTCGACCGCCGTGCGCCGCAGCCGTGCGGGGCTGCAGGACCCGAACCGCCCGCTCGGCAGTTTTCTGTTCCTGGGACCGACCGGCGTCGGCAAGACCGAACTGACCAAGGCGCTCGCCGAATTCCTGTTCGACGATGCCGCCGCGATGGTGCGCATCGACATGAGCGAGTTCATGGAAAAGCACAGCGTCGCGCGGCTGATCGGCGCCCCGCCGGGCTATGTCGGCTATGAGGAAGGCGGCGTGTTGACCGAGGCGGTGCGGCGGCGGCCCTATCAGGTCGTCCTGTTCGACGAGGTCGAAAAGGCGCATGGCGATGTGTTCAACATCCTGCTCCAGGTGCTCGACGATGGTCGCCTGACCGACGGACAGGGCCGCACGGTCGATTTCACCAACACGATCATCGTGCTGACCTCGAACCTGGGCAGCCAGTTTCTGACGCAACTGGAGGACGGGCAGGATGTCGCGACGGTCGAGCCGCAGGTGATGGAAATCGTGCGCGGCCATTTCCGGCCGGAGTTCCTCAACCGGCTGGACGAGATCGTGCTGTTCCATCGACTTGGCCGCGAGGAAATGGCGCCGATCGTCGATATTCAGGTGGCAAGGCTCGGCAAGCTGCTCAAGGATCGCAAGATCACGCTGGAACTGACGCCGGAAGCGCGCGACTGGCTGGGCCGGGTCGGCTATGACCCCGTCTATGGCGCACGGCCCCTGAAACGCGCGGTGCAGCGTTACCTGCAGGACCCGCTGGCCGACGCGATCCTGCGCGGCGAGGTCAGGGATGGCGCGACGGTAAAGGTCGGCGAGGGTGACGGGGCACTGACGTTGAACGCGGGGTAGCCCCCCGAAAACCGTCATGCTTAACTTGTTTCAGCATGACGGTCGGGAAATGTGGTTGGCTCAACCCGCCGCCGCGATCCGCGCGATGCGCAGCCGCGGAATCTCGATCGCGGGGCAATGGTCCATCACCACCTTCAGCCCCGCCGCCTCCGCCCGCGCGGCGGCGTCCTGATTGATGACGCCCAGCTGCATCCACACCGCCTTTGCGCCAGCCGCAATCGCTTCGTCGACCACCTCGCCCGCCGCTTCCGACCGGCGGAAGATGTCGACCATGTCGATCGGCTCGCCGATCTGGCCGAGGTCACGGAACACGAATTCGCCGTGCACATGCTCGCCGGTGATCTGCGGATTGACCGGGATCACGCGATAGCCATGATCCTGCAGCGCCTTCATCACCCGATAGCTTGGCCGGTCGGGCCGGTCCGATGCGCCGACCAGCGCGATCGTCCTCACCCCTTCGAGCAACGTCTTGATAGCCTCGTCGCGGGTCAGCGGCATGTTGGTCTCCATCTGTTGTCCCGCACCGGCCCGCTCCCTCACGGGGTGCGGCCGGTGCCGCCGTCAAACACCGTCCAGCCAGTCCTGAACCTGTCCGGCCAATCGGGTGAACGCGGCGCCCTCCGGGCCGTTCCCGGCGGCGGGCGGCGTGCCCGCATCCGACGCGGTGCGGATCGCGATGTCGAGCGGGATGCGGCCAAGGAACGGGATGCCGAGTTTCGCCGCCGCCGCCTCCGCCCCGCCTTGGCCGAACGGATCGGACAGTTCGCCGCAATGCGGACAGGCATAGCCCGCCATATTTTCGACCAGGCCGATGATCGGCACGCCCGCCTTGACGAACAGGTCGATGGCGCGCGTCGCGTCAATCAGCGCCAGATCCTGTGGCGTCGACACGATCACCGCGCCCGCAGGCCTGTGCTTCTGGATCATCGTCAGCTGCACGTCGCCGGTGCCGGGCGGCAGGTCGATGACCAGCGTTTCCGCCGCGCCCCAATTGGCATCGACCAGCTGCCCCAGCGCGCCCGCCGCCATCGGCCCGCGCCACGCGATCGCCTGTCCGTCGGTCACCAGCCCGCCCATCGACAGCATCGGCACGCCGTAACGGGTCGCGAGCGGCACCAGTTTCTTGTCATGCGCCTGCGGCTTTTGCCCCTGCGTCGCCATCAGCCTGGGCTGCGACGGGCCATAGATATCGGCATCGACCAGCCCGACGCGCCGTCCGCCGCGCGCCAGCGCAACGGCAAGATTGGCCGACACGGTCGATTTGCCGACCCCGCCCTTGCCGCTCGCCACCGCGATCAGCTGGCGGGTGGTGCGCGTCGCGGTGCGCGCGATTCGCACTTCCGCGATTCCCGGCAGCGTCGCGGCATGGCGCACATCGGCCTCAAGCGCGTCCTGCGCCGCATCGGGCAGGCCGGTGACGTCGAGGATGACATTGGCCCGCGCACCGTCGATCCGGACGGTGGCGCGCCCCGCTGAAACAGGCGCAAGCGCGGCTTCGAGTTCGGCTTTTTCGATCATGTCGCGCACATAGGCGCGCTTTCGTTCGCTGCCACTGTAAATCCGCCAAAGCCACCCTATAAAGACGGCATGGCAATATCGAATGGCTGGATCGCGCGCGTCTGGAAATGGCCGGGTGCGTTGTGGAACGAGAACAAGGGCCCCGACAATAAGGGGCCATGGGGCAGCAGCGGCGGCGAGGACGGCAACGGCGGCGGCAATGACGGCGGCGGTGGCCCGCGCAATCCCTGGTCGTTCCCGCCCGAGGGCAAGCGTGGCGGCAAGAGCAGCGTCACCAGCCTGGACGAATTTCTGAAACGCGCGCGCAAGGGCGGTGGTGGCGGCGGCGGGCGCGGCGGCCTGCCCGCCGGCCTGCCCCCGCGCCAGGTGTGGGTGATCGGCCTCGGCCTGCTCGCGCTGGTCTGGATCGCGTTCACCAGCATCCATGTCATCACCCCCGAACAACGCGGCGTGGTGGCATCGCTGGGCAAATATTCGCGGACGATGGAGCCGGGGATTGGCTGGAGCCTGCCCGCCCCGCTCGAAAGCGTGCGCAAGGTCAACGTCCAGCAGATCCGGACCGAGGATTTTCCGACCGCCGCGGGCGAAAACCTGATGCTGACCCAGGATCAGAATATCGTCGACCTGGCCTATTCGGTGCGCTGGGACATCAGCAATCCAGAGGATTATCTGTTCCAGATCGCCAATGCCGACCAGACGGTGCGCGCGACGGCGGAAAGCGCGATGCGCGCGGCGGTCGCCGGGATCAGCCTCAACGACGCGATCGGCCCCGGCCGCACGGTGATCGAGGCGCGCGTCCAGCAATCGATGCAGGAGATTCTGGACGATTATAATTCGGGCGTGCGCGTCCAGGGCGTGTCGATCAAGAACGCAACGGCGCCGAGCGCGGTGGACGAGGCGTTCAAGCAGGTGACGGCGGCGCAGCAGGAGGCCGAGGCCGCCCGCAACCAGGCGCGCGCCTATGCCCAGCAGATCCTGGCGCTGGCGCAGGGTGAGGCGGCGCAGTTCGACAAGATCTACGAACAATATCGGCTGGCGCCCGAAGTGACGCGCCGCCGCATCTATTATGAGACGATGGAGCAGGTTCTGGCCAAATCGAACAAGACAATCGTCGAAGTGCCGGGTGTCACCCCCTATCTTCCGCTGCCCGCCGTGCGCGGCGGCGGCGCCCAGCCCAAGGGGGGGCAGTCCGCCCAGCCGGCACCGCAACAGGGAGGCGGCCAATGACCGGTTCGATCCCTCGCCCGATCATCTGGGGCGGCGCCGCGCTCGCGCTGCTGTTCCTGCTGATCAGCACGATCGCCATCGTGCCGGAAACCAAACAGGCGGTAATCCTGCGGTTCGAACAGCCGGTGCGCACCATCAACCAGTGGCAGCGCGGCGAACAGTTCGGCCGCACCACCGGCGCCGGCATCATCGCGCACTGGCCGCTGGCCGAACGCATCGTGTGGGTCGACAAGCGCGTGCTCGACATCGATCTGGAAAACCAGCCGGTGCTGTCGACGGATCAGCTGCGGCTTGAGGTCGATGCCTTTGCCCGGTTCCGCGTCGTCGATCCGCTGCGCATGGTGGTGACGGCGGGGACCGAAACGCGGGTCGCCGATCAGCTGCGCCCGCTGTTCGGTTCCGCGCTGCGTGCGGAGCTAGGCAAGCGGCCGTTCGCCGCGCTGCTCAGCCCCGAACGCACGACGGTGATGGACAATATCCAGGCCGGTCTGCAACGCTATGCCAGCCAATATGGCGTCCAGATCGTCGATGTGCGGATCAAGCATGCCGACCTGCCCGACGGCAGCCCGTTGCAGTCCGCGCTCAACCGCATGGCCACCGCGCGCCAGCAGGAAGCGACGACGATCCGCGCCAACGGCCAGAAGGATGCGCAGATCATCCGCGCCGATGCCGATGCGCGGGCGGCGGAAATCTATGCCAATTCCTTCAACAAGGATGCGCAATTCTATGATTTCTGGCGCGCGATGCAGTCCTATCGCCAGACGTTCATCGGCAATGGCCGCGACGCGCAGGGCGATACGTCGATCATCCTGTCGCCGGACAACGACTATCTGCGCGAGTTCAGGGGCAAGAGCCGCTGAACCGCCGCAGGGTCGGGTTTCGATCGTCAGAATTGAACCGAACCCGAACGGCTGTCGTTTCGTTCATATTCAATCGCCGTTCAGCTATTCTAGGCAAGTAACACACGCATGACCGACAGCCTGCAGAGCAACGCCCCCATGAAAACCGCGATGACCAAGAGCCAGATCAAAGGAAAATCCCCCGTGCGCTACGCCTATGCCATCACCTCTGCCCTTCTGGTCGGCGGCGCGAGCGCCGCGCTGGTCATGCAGAATCCGGCGGGCGCGCAGAGCGCGCAGAACGAGCCGGGGTCGATCGCCGCCGCCAGCCCGCGTGCGGGCGCACCGATGAGCTTTGCCGACATGGTCGCCAAGCTGCAGCCCGCGGTCGTCAACATTTCGACGACGCAGCGGGTGCAGGTGCAGGCCAACCCGTTCGCGGGCACGCCGTTCGGCGACCTGTTCGGCGGACAGCAGGGTGGGCGCCCGGTGACGCGCCAGGCCGAATCGCTGGGATCGGGCTTCATCATTTCCGCCGACGGCTATGTCGTCACCAACAACCATGTGATCTCGGCGGGCCAGCGCGGCGCGGTGGTCGAATCGATCAAGGTGACGCTGGCCGACCGGCGCGAATATACCGCCAAGCTGGTCGGACGCGATCCCGCCACCGACCTTGCCGTGCTGAAGATCGAGGGGCGCGGCCTGCCCTTTGTCAGGTTCGGCGATTCGAATCGCGCGCGCGTCGGCGACTGGGTGGTGGCGATCGGCAACCCGTTTGGCCTGGGCGGATCGGTGACGGCGGGGATCATTTCCGCCATGCACCGCGTCACCGGCCAGGGCGGTCCGCTCGACCGCTTCATCCAGACCGACGCCTCGATCAACCGCGGCAATTCGGGCGGGCCGATGTTCGACATGAACGGCAATGTCATCGGCATCAACTCGCAGATCCTGTCGCCGAGCGGCGGCAATGTCGGCATCGGTTTCGCGATTCCCTCGACCGAAGCCAAGCCGATCATCGACACGCTGATGAAGGGCGATACCGTCCAGCGCGGCTATCTGGGCGTCGGCATCCAGCCGCTGACCGACGATCTGGCGCAGTCGTTCGGCGTGCCCAAGGGGCGCGGCGAGCTGATCGCGCGGGTCGAACCGGGCGAGGCCGCAGCCAAGGCCGGGATCAAACAGGGCGACATCATCGTCAAGGTCGACGGCAAGGACGTGACCCCGGATACGACGCTGTCCTACCTCGCCGCCAATGTGAAGCCGGGCACCCGCGTGCCGATCGAGCTGATCCGCGACGGCAAGACGATGACGGTCCAAGTCACGGTCGGCACCCGTCCGGCGGAAGATCAGCTGGGCGGTTTCGACCCCGACGCCGATGAAGGCGCGCAGGGCAGCGAACAGGGCAGCGAGGACAGCGGCGCAGCGGCGATCGGTCTCAATGTCGCAACGCTGACCCCGCAGATCGCGCGCAGCATCGGTATCGACCCCGCGACCAAGGGCGTCGTCGTGGTCGGCGTCGATCCGTCGAGCGATGCGGCACAGAAACAGGTTCGTCGCGGCGATGTCGTGGTGTCGGTCAACCGCACCGCCGTCACCACGCCCGAGGAACTCAGCCGCATTCTTGCCCAGGCGAAGCGGTCGGGCGCGGGCCAGGTGCTGCTCTACATCACCCGGCGCAATGGCGGCGGCTATATCGCGGTCGATCTGGCGAACTGATTTTGCGCTGACCTGACCGTCAATTCCGCTTAGGGTTCGCGCCGAATCCTTGGGGGAAGTGCGAGATGAGCGACGCGACCGAGCTGTTCATTGGCGTTGGCGCCGCCGATGCGGGGGCCAAGCGGCAATCGCTGGTGCTCAAGCGGGCCAATCGCCACGGGCTGATCGCGGGCGCGACCGGCACCGGCAAGACGGTGACGCTGCAGGGGCTGGCCGAAAGCTTCAGCCGCGCGGGCGTGCCGGTGTTCGCGGCGGATGTGAAGGGCGATCTGTCGGGCCTCGCCATGGCCGGATCACCGACCGCCAAGACGCACGAACCCTTTGCCAGACGTGCGGCCGAGATCGGCGAAACCGACTGGGCCTATGCCGCCGCGCCCGTACAGTTCTGGGACCTGTTCGGGCAGCAGGGGCATCCGATCCGCACCACCGTGTCGGAAATGGGGCCGTTGCTGCTCGCCCGTCTGCTCGGCCTCAACGATGTACAGGAAGGGGTGCTGGCCATCGCCTTTCAGGTCGCCGACGATGAGGGGCTGTTGCTGCTCGACCTGGACGACCTTCAGTCGATGCTGGTCCATTGCAGCGAGCGGGCCGACGAGCTGAGCGCGCGCTACGGCAATGTCGCCAAGGCATCGGTCGGCGCGATCCAGCGGCAATTGCTCCAGCTGCGCAGCCAGGGGGGCGAGCATTTCTTCGGCGAACCCGCGCTGTCGATTCAGGACCTGATCCGGACCGACGATGCGGGGCATGGCGTGGTCAACATCCTGGCCGCCGACAGGCTGATGGCATCGCCCCGGCTCTACGCCACCTTCCTGTTGTGGCTGCTGTCCGACCTGTTCGAATCGTTGCCGGAGGTCGGCGATCCCGACAAGCCGAAGCTCGTCTTCTTTTTCGACGAGGCGCATCTGCTGTTCGACGAGGCGCCCAGGGCGCTGCTCGACAAGGTGGAGCAGGTTGTCCGCCTGATCCGTTCGAAAGGGGTCGGCGTCTATTTCGTCACGCAAAACCCGATCGACATTCCCGAAACGGTCGCGGGGCAACTCGGCAACCGCATCCAGCACGCGCTGCGCGCCTTCACCCCGCGCGATCAGAAGGCGGTGCGGTCGGCGGCGGAAACCTTTCGCGCCAATCCCGATGTCGATGTCGAAACCGCGATCACGCAGCTGAAAGTCGGCGAGGCGCTGGTGTCGCTGCTGATGGCCGATGGCGCGCCGTCGCCGGTCGAGCGCACGCTGATCAAGCCGCCGCGCTCGCGCGTGGGTCCGGTGACGCCCGAAGAGCGCGGCATCCTGATCGACACCGATCTGGTCGGCAGCAAATACGACATGCGGGTCGACCGCGAATCCGCCGAGGAATTGCTGAGCGCCAAGGCGGACGAGGCCGCCGCCGCCGCCGCCGAGGCCCGGGCGCGGGACGAGGCCGAAAAGGCCGCCGCGGCACAGGCCAAGGACGATGCCCGCACCGCCAAGGAGGCCGAACGCGCTCGCCTTGCCGCCCAGCGCGACGCCGACCGTCAGGCGCGGCTGGACGCCGCCGCGCAGCGCAAGGCGGAGCGCGAGGCGGCGAACAGCCCGTGGAACCGGGCGGTCAGATCGGCCACCCAATCCGCCTCGTCCGCGGCGGGGCGCGCGGTGGCGGGCGAGGTGTCCAAGGCGATCTTCGGCAAGAAATCCGGCGTCGGCGCCAGCGTGATCGGCGGGGTGGTGCGCGGCTTGCTGGGCGGGCTGTTCAAGGGGCGGTGAGAACAAGACCGATTTTGCGTCACCCCGGCCTTGTGCCGGGGTCCACCTAGCCGCCCGATACGGACAAGAACGTCTTTCGCTTCGCTTGTTGCACGGTGGACCCCGGCACAAGGCCGGGGTGACAGGTCGACGCGCGCGGGTGCTACATCACCGCCAGCAGCGATCTGATCGTCACAAAGGCGAACGCCACCGAACTGTCGGCCACGCCATAGGGGATGAAGATCCTGTCCCCGTGCCGCAGCGCGCCGCACGAATAGACGACATTGGGGACATAGCCTTCGCGATCCTCCCGCGCCGCCGCCAGGATCGGTTCGCGGGTGCGGCCGATCACCTTTGACGGGTCGTCCTTGTCGAGCAGCACCGCGCCGATCGAATATTTGCGCATCGCGCCGACGCCATGGGTGAGCATCAGCCAGCCTTCGTCCAGCTCGATCGGCGGGCCGCAATTGCCCATCTGGACCAGTTCCCAGGGATATTCGGGCGTGATCAGCTTTTCGCCCTCGTCCCAATGGGTCAGGCGGTCCGAGGCGATCAGGAAGATATTCTCCCCATCCTGCCGCCCGATCATCATATATTTGCCGCCGACCTTGCGCGGGAACAGGCCCATGCCCTTGTTGCGCGCGGCGCTGCCCGTCATCGGCACCAGATCACAGCTGCGCCAGTCGCGCGTGCGCAGCATTTCGGACTGAATCTGCGATCCGTTATAGGCGGTATAGGTGCCCAGCCACTCCTCGCTGCCGTCCTCGTGCCGGAAATGCGTCAGGCGCATGTCCTCCAGCCCGTTCGACTGGGCGCGGGTGATCGGGAACAACAGCGTGCCGGACAGCGTCGAATCGCGATGGCGGAACACCGTCACCGGCCCTTCCGGCACCACGCCTTCATCCTCGCGCGCATCGGCGGCGGTGGCGAAGGGGGGTTCGGGGGCGAGGGTCAGTTCATTGTTTTCGGTGATGATCCCTTCGCGAAACGCGACCGAGGAGATGTGCCCTTCCCCCACCGCGCGCAGGCTCATCAGGATTCGTAAGCTGCCTTTGGGCATGCCCGACTGGTCGTAATGCGGAACCGCGCTCGGGTTCATCAGCGCGGCGGCGGCATAGCTGTATTCGTGACAGAAATAGGCACCGATCAGCTGGCGCTTTTCATCGCCGATCGCGCTGCCGTCGAACCCCAGCTGCGCCTCGATCTCTTCATAGCGGGTCATGAATACGCGGCGCGTCTGCCAGTGGCGCGCCTCGAAATCCTTGAGCACCGTGGCCAGCTGCGCGCGGGCTTCACCCGGCGACATGTCGAGCACTGCCTGGACCAGCCGCTCGGTCCGGCTGGGCGCACCGTTCACCGATTGCCAGGCGATGTGAAAAGGACGCACGACCACCCGGGACGGGTCGGCATGCAACCGCAGCGGATGATGGAACAGGTCGAGCATGCGTCCCCCCGGACAATGACAATGGGTCGCCGACCCGTCCGACGGTCAGGCCACCGCCTGCTGCTGTCCTGCCACGGTTTGCGAACGGTTTGAAAGGGCCGAAATCGCACAATTGGCAAGTTGCAGGGCCAGGATCGATTCGGCGCCCTGATTGCGGTTGAGCCCGCCCGGGGTCAGCCCGTCGAAACAGCCACCATCCTGCGCGGTGGCGAGCGGCAGGCCCAGATCGTTCTGGCCCAGATACCAGCGATAGGCGCGCATCGCCTCGTCCGCCCAGCGCGCATCGCCGGTCGTGTCGAACGCGGCGATACAGGCGTCGACCGTCGCCTGCGCCTCCAGCGGCTGCTGGTCGAACTGCATCGGTTCGGCATAGGCACGGCCGAAACTTTCGGTGCCGACCGCGCGGAACCCGCCATCGGGTGCCGTCTGTCGCTCGACGATCCATCCCAGTGTCGCAAGGCCACAGGCGACCATGTCGTCGCGGCCAAGTGCCGCGCCGGCGCGGATCAACGCTTCGGGCAGGCGCGCATTGTCATAGGCGAGGACGATTTCGAACCATTCCCATTGCGGGCGGCGCGCCTCATCCAGCAGTGCGATCAGGTCGGCGCCGAAGCGTTCGAGGATGCGTGTCGACAGCGCATGGCCGGGATGCGCCGCCAGCATCGACGCCGCGCCCAGCACGGCGAAGGCCATCGCCCGCGGACTGCCGAAATCGAACGCGATCGCGGCGGTTTCGTCGAACAGGTTACGTGCCCAGTCCCGATATTTGCGATCGCGCGCTTCCGCCACGGTGGCGCCCAATGCCCAGAGCGCACGACCGTTCGAATCCTCTGACCCCGCATCCTCGCACCAGCTGCGGTCGAACCCCATGAAATTGCGGAAGCGGCGCGTATCGGCGTTCCAGGCGAACTGGACGAAGGCGGCATAGACGCTGGTCCAGCGATCGCGTTCGGCATCGTCGAGCGTGCCGATACGGTGCATCAGGATAAGCGCGCGGGCATTGTCGTCGATGCAATAGCCATGGCGGCGATCGGGCACGGCATGGATCGAATGCTGCAACATGCCCGTCGCATCGCTCATCCGTTCGACCGCGCGGAAATCGGGGGTCAGCGCATCGATCGTCGCGGTGCGCGGCGGGACGATCCGCTGTGGACGCATCGCGCGCGCGGCGGCCAGCTCCGCCATCGCATCCTCGGCATTGCAGCGCCAGATCATCGTGCGGCCATGGTCATAGGCGCGCGATGCCATGTCGCCACGCCGCGCGTCATCGTCCAGCAGCGCGTTGATCGCCTCGGCAAATCCCTCACTGTCATCGAAATCGACCAGCACGCCGCGCCCGTCGGCCAGGATCTCGGTCGCATGGACATAGCGGGTGGACACCACGGGCTTGCCCATGCCGACGGCATAGGACAGCGTGCCCGACGTGATCTGCGCGGCGTTGCGATAGGGGGTCGCGTAGATGTCCGCCGCCTGCAGGCGATCGAGCAGTTCGTCCTGTTCGGCGAACCCGTCGATAAAGGCGATGTTGCGTTCGACGCCCAGGTCGCGCGCCAGGGCGTGAAGCCGGTCGCGATAGGCTTCGCCCTCATGCGCGACCAGGTTGGGATGGCTCGCGCCCAGCACGACATAGAGCGCGTCGGGGTGCCGCGCCGCGACCGCGGGCATCGCCCGGACCATCGTTTCGATCCCCTTGCTGGGCGCCAACAGGCCAAAGGTCAGGATCAGCCGGCGATCCTGCCACCCGAAACGTGGCTTCAGCGCCGTGCTGTCGATCAGCGGGCGGTCGGGCACGCCATGCGGGATCACCGCCACCCTGCGCGGGTCGATGCCGTGGACGCGGGCCAGGATTTCGCGCCCGCGATGCGCCATCACGATGACGCGCGCGCATCGCCGCAACAGCGCGTCCATCACCCGCCGCTCGTCCGCGCTGGGCGATTCCAGGATCGTGTGGAGCGTGGCGATGACCGGCAGCGTCGTGCGGTCGAGCAGTGCGATCAGATGTTCGCCCGCCGCGCCGCCATAGATGCCATATTCATGCTGGACCCAGATCGCCTGCGCACCCGACGCCTCGATCGCGCGGGCGGCATCGAGATAGGCACCGCGGTCATGCTGGGGAATGGCAGCCGTCACCTGCGACGGATAGGCATAGCGCCCGGGATGGTCGTCCATCGCATAAACGTCGATCCGGGTGTCGGGATAGCGCGCATGGAGCGCGTCGAACGTATCGGCGGTGAAGGTCGCAAGGCCACATTTGCGCGGCAGGAAGTTGCCGATCAGCGCGAGGTGATCGACCGGAACGACCCGGTCCGCGACATGCGCCATCCCTTACTCCTTCGCAGCAGCAACATGAATCAAGGCGGCAATGCCCCTCTCGATTCGCTTAACGCAGGAGGTTCAATATGGTTGCAATCATGTTGCATTGCAACAAGGGGGTTTGTCGTCGTTTCGCAACGACTTGGCGGTCAGCCCCGCCCGCGATAGCCCGGAACGTCCTGTGCCGGGAGCCACAGGCCCGCAGGCGGCGGCCCGGATTGCCAGAACACGTCGATCGGGATGCCGCCGCGCGGATACCAATAGCCGCCGATGCGCAGCCATTTGGGCGCCATTTCGGCCACCAACCGCTGGCCGATGCCGACCGTGCAATCTTCGTGAAACGCGCCGTGATTGCGGAAACTGCCGAGGAACAGCTTCAGCGATTTGGATTCGACGATCGTGTCGGCGGGGACATAGTCGATCACCAGATGCGCGAAATCGGGCGCGCCGGTGATCGGGCAGAGCGAGGTGAATTCGGGCGCGGCGAAGCGGATCATATAATCCGTCCCCGCACGCGGATTGGGCACATAATCGAGCACCGCCGCGTCGGGCGAGGCGGGCAACGCGCTGTGCTGGCCAAGATGTCTGGGTGTCATTCCCGCCCTTTAGGCGTTTGCGTGCGATCTGAAAACTCGACGTTATCGGATCGCTGATTTAGGACGGGGCGATGGACGCGCTGGTGACGACGCAATGGCTGGCCGAACGGATCGGTGCCGACGATCTGCGCATCGTCGATGCGACCTGGTTTCTGCCCGATGCGGGTCGCGATGCCCGCGCCGAATATCTGGCCGCGCATATTCCGGGCGCCATATTCTTCGACATCAATGCGATAGCCGACCGCGACACGCCGCTGCCGACGATGCTGCCCCCGGCGGCGCAGTTCGCCGAACAGATCGGCGCGCTGGGGATCGGCGATGGGCGCCCGATCGTCCTGTACGACGATGCCCCGCATCATACCGCCGCGAGGGCGTGGTGGATGCTGCGGCATTTCGGCATCGACGCATCGCTGCTGGATGGCGGGCTGGCGAAATGGCGGGCGGAGGGACGACCGCTGGCATCGGGCGAGGTCCACGTCGCCGCTGCCGCACCGGTGCTGCGCCCCGACCCCGATCTGGTGCGGACGCGCGACGACCTGCTCGCCAATCTCGCCACGGGCGCCGAACAGCTGGTCGATGCGCGATCGGCGGCGCGCTTTACCGGACAGGAAGCTGAAACCCGACCCGGCCTTGCCAGCGGCCATATTCCGGGCAGCGCCAATGTGCCTTATGCGCGCCTGTTCAACCCAGACGGAACGTGGCAGCCCGCCGCCGCGCTGCGCGCCGCGTTTGCGGACGAGGGCGTCGCGATCGAACGCCCGGTGGTCGCGACCTGTGGGTCGGGCATCAGCGCGGCGGTGATCGTTTTTGCGCTGCATCTGCTCGGCCACCGCGCGGCGCTCTATGATGGCAGCTGGGTCGAATGGGGCAGCGACCCGTCGACGCCCAAGGCAGCGGGGACGACGTGAGCAAAACGGGTGACGGGACGCGCGTGGTGGGCGCGGGGCGGCGGCCCGAATGGACGCAGGGGATCGTCAGCGCCCCGGTGTGGCGCGCATCGACGATCCTGTATGACAGCGTCGCCGACCTTCGCGCCAATGCGGGGCGCGATACGCATCACCAGCTATTCTATGGCCGCCGCGGCACGCCGACCCAGTGGAGCCTGGCCGATGCGCTGACGCAGCTGGAACCCGGCGCGCATGCGACCTTCCTCTATCCATCGGGCGTTGCGGCGGTGGCGGCGGCGCTGCTCAGCGTGCTGTCGCCGGGGGACGAATTGCTGCTGGCCGACAGCGTCTATGATCCGACGCGCAGCTTTGCGACCGGCCTGCTCAAGCGGTTCGGGGTGAAAACGCGCTTCTACGATCCGCTGATCGGTGGCGGCATTGCCGATCTGATCGGGCCGGATACCCGCGCGATCTTCATGGAAAGCCCGGGCAGCCTGACGTTCGAGGTGCAGGATATTCCGGCGATCGTCGCGGCGGCCAAAGCGCGCGGCGTCACCACGCTGCTCGACAACACCTGGGCGACGCCATTGCTGTTCCCGGCGATCGCGCGCGGCATCGACCTGTCGATCCTTGCCTGCACCAAATATGTCGTCGGCCATTCCGACGTGATGCTGGGCAGCGTCACCGCCGCGCCCGATCATTGGGAACGGCTGCGCGCGACCAGCCTTCAATTGGGACAGGTCGCCAGTCCCGACGATGCGTGGCTGGGGTCGCGGGGGCTGCGCACCATGGCGCTGCGGCTCAACCATCATGGCGCGTCGGCGCTGCGGATCGCCCGCTGGCTGGAAACCCGGCCAGAGGTGGCGCGCGTGCTGCACCCGGCGCTGCCGTCCTGCCCCGGCCACGACCTGTTCGAGCGTGATTTCAGGGGCGCCGCGGGCCTGTTCGCCTTTGTCCTGAATGGCGGCGACGATGCGGCGCGCGCCGCGTTGATCGACGGGTTGGACCTGTTCGGCATCGGCTATAGCTGGGGCGGATTCGAAAGCCTCGCCATTCCGGTCGATCCACAGCGTTACCGCACCGCGACGAGCTGGCAGAGCGAAGGCCCGATGATCCGCCTACAGATCGGGCTGGAGGATGCGGACGACCTGATCGCGGACCTGGCCGCCGGGCTCGACCGGTTCAGTGCAGCATCATGACCGATATCGACTTCATCCCGCCCGTCATCGCCAGCTGGCTGACCGCGCGCGGCGTGCATGTTCCGCAGACGCCCGAACTGATCGTCGCGGGCGTGGCCGGCGCGCTGGCGGTGCTGGCACTGGCGATCGGCTGGTATGCAGGCACCCGCGGCGGACCAAGGATCGCCGGGTTCTGGCAGCGGCGCGTCGGCGACCATGTCGAGGGGCTGGCGCACCGGATGAACGCGCTGGTCCGCCATGGCAGCGCGGCGCTGTTGCTGGCGATCCTGGCCACCATCTATCCCTGGCCGCCGCTCGCCGCGCTGCTGCTCAGCTTTGCGCTGGGCGCGGCGAGCGCGATGACCGCGGTCGTGTTCCTGCGCGGGCTGCACACGCCGCGCTGGGCCTGCTGGATCAGCGCGGCGTTCGTGTTCGTCGCGATATTGAGCAACGGCATCGGCGGGTTCGACGTCATCACCACCACGCTCGACCGGATCGGCCTGAACCTTGGCGAGCGGCGGTTTTCGCTGCTTGCGCTCGTCACCATCCTGATCACCGCCGTCGCGCTGTTCGC
Source organism: uncultured Sphingomonadales bacterium (assembly GCA_902826325.1). Taxonomy (GTDB): domain Bacteria; phylum Pseudomonadota; class Alphaproteobacteria; order Sphingomonadales; family Sphingomonadaceae; genus Sphingomonas. The sequence goes on along the minus strand of CADEEK010000011.1, from coordinate 2,270 downwards.
CGGGGTGCGGCTGGCCAATCGCGTCATCGCCCATTCGATCCGCGAGGCCAAGGGGCTGGACGCGACGCAGAAGCTGCTGGTGCAGAAGCTCGCCGGGATCGCGGTGATCATCGTCGCCTTTTTCTTCGGCATCGACCTGCTGGGCATCGATTTCACCAGCTTTGCCGTGTTTTCCGGCGCGCTCGGCCTTGCGGTCGGGTTCGGGCTGCAAAAGACGGTCGGCAACCTGATCGCCGGCATCATCCTGTTGATGGACCGGTCGATCAAGCCGGGCGATGTCATCGTCGTCGGCGACAGTTTCGGCTGGGTCAACAAGATCGGCGTGCGCGCGGTCAGCGTCATCACCCGCGACGGCAAGGAACATCTGATCCCCAACGAAAATCTGATGACGCAGGAGGTGGAGAACTGGTCCTATTCCGATCGCAACGTGCGGGTGCGCATTCCGGTCGGCGTGTCGTATAATTGCGACCTGCGGCTGGCGCAGGAGCTGATGCTGCGCGCGGCATCGGAAAGCCCGCGCGTGCTCGACAGCCCCAAGCCGAATGTGTGGTTGAGCGGTTATGGCGACAGTTCGGTCGACCATGAAATCCTCGCCTGGATCAGCGATCCCGAAGGCGGGGTCGGCAATGTGAAGTCCGATGTGCTCAACCGGCTGTGGTGGCTGTTCAAGGAACATGACATCGAGATTCCGTTCCCGCAGCGCGATGTGCATGTGCGCAGCTTTCCGGCGCCGGGGCTGGTGCAATTCCCGCCCGATCCACCTAAATAGGTCAGGTGTCCGCGCCCGTTACCGCCCGCATCGCCGACGGCGTCGCCGCCATCCCCGCCGCGCAATGGGATGCGTGCGCCGGGACGGGCAATCCGTTTGTCGGCCATGATTTCCTTGCCGCGCTGGAACGGTCCGGCTCGGTCGGCGTGGCGGCGGGGTGGCAGCCGCTGCCGATCGTCATCGACGGCGCGGACGGCACCCCCGCCGCGATCGCGCCCGCCTATGCCAAGAGCCACAGCCAGGGCGAATATGTGTTCGACCACGCCTGGGCCGATGCCTGGGAACGCGCCGGGGGCAGCTATTACCCCAAGCTGCAGGTGGCGGCACCGTTCACCCCCGTGCCCGGCCCCCGGCTGCTGCTGCGCGACGGGGCGCTCGCCCCCGCGCTGATCGCCGGGATCGAGGCGGTGGCGGATCAGAACCGGCTGTCGTCGGCGCATGTGACGTTCGTGGCGGACGCGCAGCTGCCGCTGTTCGAACAGGCGGGCTGGCTGCTCCGCGCGGGGACGCAGTTTCACTGGCACAATGACGGCTATGACAGCTTCGACGATTTCCTGAGCGCGCTGTCGTCGCGCAAGCGCAAGGCGATCCGCAAGGAACGCGAACGCGCGGTGGCGGGGCTGACGATCCGGCACCTGACCGGCGCCGACATTGGCGAGGCGCAGTGGGACGCCTTCTGGACCTTTTACCAGGATACCGGCAGCCGCAAATGGGGTCGCCCCTATCTTACCCGCCCGTTCTTTTCGATGCTGGGGCAGGCGATGGGCGACCGGGTGCTGTTGATGCTGGCCGAGCGCGACGGCCAGCCGATCGCGGGCGCGCTCAACCTGATCGGCGAGGATGCGCTTTACGGGCGCTATTGGGGCTGCACGCAGGACGTGCCGTTCCTCCATTTCGAGCTATGCTATTATCAGGCGATCGAGGCGGCGATCGCGCGCGGCCTGTCGCGGGTCGAGGCGGGGGCACAGGGCGAACACAAGCTGGCGCGCGGTTATGTGCCCGTCACCACCTGGTCGGCGCATTATCTGCCCGATCCGAACTTCCGAAGCGCCGTCGCCGAATATCTCGATCGCGAGCGGCTGGCGGTGGCGAACGAGCAGGCATATCTGGGCGAACTGACGCCGTTCCGGCGGTGCGATTAGGGGGTTTTTGTTGGGTTGCGGCACCAGCCCGCGCTTTTGTTTGGTTACGGCACCGGCCCACTCCCCCACCCGGCCACCCATCGGCAGGATATTCTGGAATGGGTGGCCGGGTGGGGGAGCGGGCCGGTGCCGCAACCCAACAAAGACTCAGCGGGCTGGTGCGGCGACGGGTTCAGCCACGCTGAGCCCGCACCACCCCCCTCAAACCTCTTTCTGCGCGGCTTCCCAGGCGCGCATCTGCTTTTCCTTGTCGCGTTTCAGGAAGTCGCGGATCTTTTCGATCTGGCCGTGATAGGGGCCAAGGTCGACCGGATCGAGCTGGGCGGCGGGCATGTCGTGGTCGATCTTGAACAACACGC
>CADEEK010000010.1 GCA_902826325.1 uncultured Sphingomonadales bacterium | reverse complement strand
ATCGGGGACATGCCTGTCAGGAGGAGGAAAACGCGCGCGCTATAGGTCCGCTTGCCCCGCTTCCGCAACCGTAACAGCCGATACCAGTCCGCGCAGCGCATTGCCGAGCAGGAAGCCGCCCGCCAGATCTGCGGGCGTCAGCTCCGCCTCGACCGCCCGCCCCCGCGCCACCAGGTCGGCGCGCAGCACGCCCGGCAGGATGCCGCGCGACAGCGGCGGGGTCAGCAACATGCCGTCGCGCTCGACAAAGATCGAGGTGAAGCTGCCTTCGGTCAGATAGCCGTCGGCATCGAGATAGATCGTCTCGTCCGCCCCCTTCAGTCGCGGATAGATGCGGCGATCGCTCGTCTTGTGCATCAGGCGAAAGTCGCGCGGCGCGACTTGGCGGGGATGGATCGCCACCGTCATCGCCCGGTTGAACGCGGGCGGCATCGGCGCGGTGCCGATCGCGATATGCCCGCCGGGGGACAACAGCAGCCGCACCCGCGCCGGGGCGCTGAGGCGAAAGGTCGCCGCCTGCAGCTCGTTGCGCACCGCATGCCGATCGAATGGAAAGCCGAACGCGCGCGCGCTGTCCCGCATCCGCGCGAGATGGCGTTCGAGCAGGGCGATGCCCGCCACCGGATCGAACGCCATCGTTTCGATCAGGTCGAACCGGCGCTGTCCCCGCGTCAGGAACGCACCCTTGGCGATACATTCGTCCCATTCCTCGCCCGCGCGCGAATCGGCGACGACGCCCGATCCCAGGCCGATCGTCGCGACATCGCCATTGGCGGGCAGGTGCAGCGTGCGGATCGCGACGTTGAACGCGGCATCGCCGTCCGCGCCGATCCGGCCGATCGCGCCGGTATAGGCGCCGCGCGCATCGGGTTCGACCGCGCCGATCACTTCCATCGCGCGAATCTTGGGCGCGCCGGTGACGGAGCCGCAGGGAAAGATCGCGGCCAGCACATCGCCGACGCTCGCCGTATCAGCGAGTCGCGCCGAAACGGTCGACACCATGGTGTGCAGCGTCGGATAGGTTTCGACCTTGAACAATTCGGGCACCTGCACGCTGCCGGGTCGGGCGATGCGGCTCAGATCGTTGCGCATCAGGTCGACGATCATCAGATTTTCGGCGCGCTGCTTGTCATCGACGGCGAGCGCGGTGCGCGCCGCTTCGTCCGCCTGTGGCGTGTCGCCGCGCGGCGTCGTCCCCTTCATCGGCCGCGCGATCAGCTCGCCATCGCGCAGCGCGAAGAACAATTCGGGGGAAAAGGACAGCAACCAGTCGGTGCCCGTCCACACCACGCCGCCATAGCCCGCCGCCGCCCGCCGCCGGATCGCGGCATAGGCGGCCAGCGGATCGCCGAGCAGCGCGACGGTGGCACGAAAGCTGAGATTGGCCTGATAGATGTCGCCCGCCTCGATCCAGTCATGCACCTGCGCGAAGGCGCGGTCATATTCGGCGCGGCTGATCGCGGGCTGCGCAGCGCCGACCCAGGCCGCAGCGGGATCGGGCAGCATTGCCGGCACATCGGCGGCCGGGATGGTTTCGACAACGTCGAACAGCCCGAACCACAGGAGCGGGCCATCGCCATGCGGCGTGAACAGCCGCGGTTCGAGCGCATGGCCCGCCTCATAGGCGATATAGCCCGCGGCATGCAGCCCCGCCGCCCGCGCCGCATCCAGCTGCGCCAGCGCGGGGCGCACCGCATCCGGCGTCGTCGCCGCGATCACCCGCACCGGCGCGCGGTAAAGCAGCGCGTCGGCGCCGCCGCACCGGGCATCGTCGAGCAGCACGAAGGGAGCGTCGGCGCGCATGGGTGCCGCCATGCAATCCCGCGCGCCGCGCCGCAAGGGCATCCTCACCCATCATCGTTGCCGGAAACGGCACGGGCGCCTATTTCCGGCGCATGACCAATCCACCGATGCGCGCGGCGATCATCCCCGTCACCCCCCTGCAACAGAATTGCACGCTGATCTGGTGCACGGCGACGATGCGCGGCGCCTTTACCGATCCGGGCGGCGATCTCGATCGGTTGAAGGCGGCGGCGAAGCAGCATGACGTCACGGTCGAAAAGCTGCTGATCACCCATGGCCATATCGACCATTGCGGACAGGCGGCGGTGCTGGCGCAGGAACTGGGCGTGCCGATCGAGGGCCCGCACGAGGCCGACCGCTTCTGGATCAGCCGCCTGGAGGATGACGGCCGCAACTACGGCATCGACGGGCGGCCGTTCGAACCCGATCGCTGGCTGGTCGATGGCGATCGGGTGACGGTCGGCAACCTGACGCTCGATGTCTATCATTGCCCCGGCCACACGCCCGGCCATGTCGTGTTCCACCATGCGCCGTCGAAACTGGCGATCGTCGGCGACGTGCTGTTCCAGGGATCGATCGGCCGCACCGATTTTCCGATGGGCAATCATCAGGACCTGATCGACGCGATCACGGGCAAGCTGTGGCCGCTGGGCGGCGACACGGTGTTCGTCCCCGGCCACGGCCAGCCGAGCAACTTCGCCACCGAACGCCGCACCAATCCGTTCGTCGCCGATGCGGTACTCGCGCAAAGCTAAACCTTTTGGTTGACTAATATCGGATCGACGCTTAATTCAACCATATGGTTGAACGACTCGATCTCACATTCCACGCCCTTGCCGATCCGACGCGGCGCGGCATGCTCGCCAGCCTGAAACAGGGCGAAAAGAGCATCGGCGAACTGGCCCGCCCCCATGCGATGAGTTTCGCCGGGGCGTCCAAACACGTCCAGGTGCTCGAACGCGCGGGCCTGATCTCCCGCCGCAAGGTCGGGCGGGCGCAGATCTGCCGGATCGAGGCCGCCCCGCTGGCCGAGGCCGATCGCTGGCTGCGCCAATGGGCCGCCTTCTGGTCCGATCGCCTCGACCGGCTCGAAACCGCGATCGCGGACGGAAAAGCCTGAGCGCGCGCGTCCGCCAAATCCCTTGATCCAGACCATAGGAGAATGAACATGCCCGAGCTTGAAATCGTCAATACGGACACGATCCGCCTTGAACGGACACTCGATGCGCCGCCCGAAACCGTCTGGCGCTATCTGGTCGAGGCGGAACTGCGCCAATTGTGGTTCGCCGGCGGCACCGATGCCCGCGCCGGAGAGCCGGTCGAACTGGTGTTCGATCACGACCACCTGTCGACCGAGCCGGTCCCCTATCCCGACGCCTATGCCAAATGGAAAGGCGCGGTCGGCCATGAACAGGTGGTCGAATTCGACCAGCCCAATGTGCTGGCAATCAGCTGGGACGGGCGTGCGGAGGGAGTCGCGCGGTTCGAACTGTTCGCGCAAGGCGACGGGCGCACGCGGCTCGTCCTGACGCATAGCGGCATCAGCGGCCCCGGTCCGATGGCCAATTTCGCCGCAGGCTGGGATTCGCATCTGGCGGTGCTCGCTGGACGGCTTTCGGGGTCGCCGGTGGCAAATTTCTGGGCGCTGCATGCAAAGCGCGAAGCCGAAATCGCCAAACAGCTCGGCGCGACAGCCTAGAACAGCGTTTCGCAAGCGGCACCGGGCCGCGCCCCGATCGGGACACCTGCAACCTAATATTTTGCGGGTGTCCCGTGGGGCGTGGGCCGGGGCCGCTCAACCGGGAACCAGCCTAGCCCCGCACAAACGGCTCGACCCCCTCCGGATCGGTCAGGGCGATCACCCGCCGGGCAGCGCGGCGGGCAAAGGCGAGCGTCGATTTGCGCCGGGTCGCGCTCGCCAACGGGTGCAACCGCGCCTCTCGCACGATCGCCGCGTCATAGCGGTCCGCGACGATCAGCCCGGCGCGTTCGGGCAGAAAGGCGGGCATGTCGAGCGGTGCCAGATCGAACCCGGTCGGCACCGCCCAGAAATACCGGTCGCAATGCGCCAGATAATCGGTCCATTTGCCATCGCCCATCAGATCGGCGCGCGACACCTTGATCTCGACGATCGCGATATTGCCCCGCGCATCGATCGCCATCAGGTCGGCGCGGCGTCCGCCGTCCAGCGGGACTTCGGCGATCGCGACCAGATCGTGCCGCAACAACATGCGACACACCCCACGCGCCACCTGCGCCGCGACCAGCGCGGCATCGTCAGCAACGGCAAGCGCCGGGGATGGTGATTCGACCATCCCCGGCGACTAGAACATTTGACGAACGAATAAAAGGTCGCGCGGCGTCAGCGATAGAAGATATGGTTGCCGACGCTGCCGACACGCGCCCGTCGCCAACCCGGCGAGACATAGCGGGCGTGAAAGAACAGCGCGTCGGACACCTGGCTGTCCCAGCGATCGTCGCGTGCCACGCGCGCCACCGCCAGCGCGGTTTTCCACGCGCGGCTGTGTTCGGGCGGCTGGACCAGCCGTCCGCGGCGGACGAAGGAAAACTGGCCGCGCTGCGTCAGCACGCCGCAAACCGTGCGCGGAAAGCGATTCGACTGGGCACGGTTGAGGATCACCTCGGCAACCGCCAGCTGCCCCTCAAGCGGTTCGCCCTTCGATTCATAGTAAACGCCGATGGCGAGGCAGTTCAGCTCGGCATCGTCCGCCTCGACCGGCTGGGCTGCAACGGCGGCCGCGAGCGAGGCATAATCGATCTCGTCGGCGGCGCTATCGCCTGCGGCTTCCGGCGCGGGCGGGGCATTCAGTTCGGCCAGATCCTGGGCCATCGTCGGAACCGGATCGGCGGCTGGCCCGTTCAAGCCCGTAATGGAAGTGGTTTCGGCTTCACGGGCAACGCCCGGTGCCGTGGCGCCAATGCCTGCGGCAATGGCAAGGGTCACAACCGCGAAAGTCGCGGCGCGTGCAAAAAGGGTCATTCAACTTCGACGAAATGCGGTTGGCGCGCGATCCAGCCTCGTCCACGAAATCGACAGGCTGGTCGGGCTATCCCCCCGACTGCGTAACCGGCGGTTTCACACCCCGACGGCACAACGCTTCTTAAAATGTGCGCGCGCCTGTGGCGAGATGGTTACGGGGTGTCAACTAAGTCCCATTGTTTCAGCGGCGAACCGTTCTGCCTGTGCGATATCCAGTTCAACCACCCACAAATCCGGATCGCGACTGCGGCGGCGTTGCCAATAATCGAGCACCTCAGCCGCATCGCCGGGATCGATGGGGCCGCTGGCAAGCAGCGCGATATGCCCGGTCGGGCCCATTGCGCGTTCGAAAAACCTTGGATTCTGGCCCCGTTCGAGCGCCAGGATCAGCACGGCACCGGCCTCCGCATCGCCCTTGGCAAGCACCATCGCGCTGCCCCCTTCGGCGTTGACGCGGCGGATCAGCGCACTGACCATCACGCCGCTGGCCAGCCTGGCGCTCATGCCCCGGGGCGATAACCGGGCAGGCCGGCGAGCGGGATGCGGGATTTCATGAAGGTGCCGGTGCCGCGCGCCACCTCTTCCCCGCTCGCATCGATCAGGCGCGCTTCGGCGACGAACACCCGTCGCTGCCCGCTGATCCAGCGTCCTTCCGCAACCACATCGCCCGGACCCAGCGGCCGGGTGAACAACAGGTTGAACGCGGTGGTCAGCAGGAACCGGTCCGTCACCAGGCTGTTGGCGGCATAAAAGGCCGCATCGTCGAGCATCTTGAAATAGATGGTGCCGTGCGATGCCCCGCCCGCATGAAAATGCCGCGAATCGATCGAAAAACGGATCTGCGCCTGCCCCGCCGCCGGGATTTCGAGCCGTGAGTCGAACAGCTGGTTGATCGGCGCGGCGGCATAGAGCGATTCCAATGCCCGGTAATGGGCATCCGCGCCGACGCCGACCGGTTCAGGCGGCGGCGTCACGCGCCTCCACCCCGGTCAACAGGGCATAGAGCGCGTCGGCCGACCCGGCGCCACGCAATTTGGCGACAAAGCCCCGCTCGCGCAGCCGCCGCGATACCCGCGCCAGCGCCTTGAGATGATCGGCGCCCGCATCGCTGGGCGACAGCAATGCGAACACCAGATCGACCGGCAAATCATCGACCGCGCCGAAATCCAGCGGCCGCGACAAACGAATGAACAGCCCGGTCACGCGACGCAGCCCGTCAATCTTGCCATGGGGAATCGCGACGCCGCCGCCAAAGCCGGTGGAACCCAGCTTTTCGCGCTGGCCCAGCCGTTCGGCGACCAGATCGGCATCAAGGCCATAGGCATCGGCCGCCGCCGCGCCGGTCAGCGCGAACAGCTTTTTCTTGTTGCTCGCCGGTATTCCCGACAGCACCGCGTCGGGTTTCAAAAGGTCGCTGAAATCGGTCATCTTGCTTTCGATCAGGCCGCCCGGTTCGGTTCGACCCAGCCAATCGTCCCATCGGGGCGGCGATACACCATATTGTAGCTGCCGGTCCCGCTATTTTTGAACAGCAGCGCATTGGTGTTGCGCAGGTCGAGCATCATCACCGCGTCCGAAACGCTGGCATCGGGCACGTCGACGCGCGTTTCGGCGATGATCGGCGGGGCGTCAGCGGCTTCCTCATCGGCCTCGCCCAGTCCCTGAAACACCGTGTAACCGGCATCGAATGCGGCATCCAGAATCGCCTGGGCATGGCCGTTGTTGCGATCCTTCAGCCGCCGCATATAGCGGCGCAGCTGCTTTTCGATCTTGTCGGCGGCACCGTCAAAGGCAAGGTGCGCTTCCTGCGCCGCGTGCGATCCCTTGAGCACCAGGCCCTGCATCACATGGGCGACGATGTCACAGGTAAAGCCATGGTCGTGCGGCCCCTTGCCGAACGTCACATGGGCGGAAATGGCGCGGGAAAAATATTTGTCGGCGATACCCTGGAGCCGGTCTTCGACGTGCTGGCGGATGGCATCGCCCGTATCGACCCTGTGACCCGAAACCCGGATATCCATAAATTCCTCCTACCTAATAATGCGCAACTAGGAATGGCTCCCCCCAGCGTCAACCGGCGCGGATGCGCCCCATAGCGGCTCGTCGAACTCGGCCATGAAGGCACGATGCCGCGCCTGTTCGTCGGCGCTCGGCGAAAACCGCCGCGCCGGTCGAATATTGCGCCGGATGGTTACGATCTCGTTGGTATCGCCCGCCGCCGCTTCGACGGCGAGGCCCAGCGCGATCTGGCGTCCGCCGGTCAGTTCGATGAACACCTGTGCCAGCAATTGCGCGTCGAGCAGCGCGCCGTGCAGTTCGCGCGCCGACAAATCGATGCCATAGCGCACGCACAGCGCGTCGAGCGTGTGTTTGGCGCCGGGATGTTTGGCGCGGGCCATCTGCAGCGTATCGATGATCCGGTCGACCGCCAGCAACGGGCGGCCACAGGCGTTGAGCTCGCCATTGACGAAGCCGAAATCGAACATCGCATTGTGCGCGACCAGCGGGCTGTCGCCCAGAAAGGCGATCAGATCGTCGCAAATTTCCGGAAAGCGCGGCTTATCCGACAGGAATGCCTCGGACAGGCCATGGACGTTGAACGCTTCGACCGGCATGTCGCGATCGGGGTTGAGATAGGCGTGGAAACTGCGCCCGGTCGGCACCCGGTTGACCAGTTCGATACAGCCGATTTCGACCAGTCGATGCCCGGCGCTGAAGCTCAGCCCGGTGGTTTCGGTATCGAACACGATTTCGCGCATCGCCGGATTATCCGCCTTCCGCGCCGACGAGGCAAGCGATCAGCGCATGGACGCAGGCCCTTGTTTCATCATGCGTCCCGCCCGTGGGAATGACGAAATCGGCGCGCGCGCGCTTTTCCGCATCGGGCATCTGCCGCGCCAGGATCGATTCGAACCGCATGGCGGTCATCCCCGGCCGTGCCAGCACCCGGGCGCGCTGAACCTGCGCGGGCGCGGACACGACCGCGATCTTGTCGACCGACTCCCAACCGCCTGCTTCGAACAGCAACGGCACGTCGAGCACCACCAGCGGACGGTCGGCATGGGCCGCCAGAAACCGGCTGCGCGCCGCCCCCACGGCAGGGTGGACGATCGCTTCAAGCCGCCTGAACGCCTCGGGGTCGCCGAACACCGCCTCGCCCAGCAGCGTGCGGTCCACCCCCAGCGCCGTCGTCGTATCGGGAAAGGCCGCCTCGATCTCATCAACCAGGTCGCCGCCGGGACCTTGCAGCCGGTGCACCTCGGCATCGGCATCGAACACCGGCACGCCTTCGTCCGCAAACATCGCCGCGACGGTCGATTTGCCCATGCCGATCGAACCGGTGAGGCCGAGCAGGATCGTCATGCGAGCAACCTCGCACGCAGCGCCGCGTCGTCCTCGCGCGGCGGCGGCTTGCCAAAGAACAGTTCGAAGGCGAGCGCCGCCTGACCGATCAGCATTTCCAGCCCGTCGACCGTCGCCAGATCACGGGCGCGCGCCGCGGCGAGCAGCGGCGTTTCGAGCGGCGCGTAAACGGCGTCATAGACCACCGCATCGTCGGGCAGCGGCGACAGGTCGAGGTCGAGCGGCGGCTGGCCGGTCATGCCGAGCGAACTGGCGTTGACCAGCAGCGCGACCGGCGGCACCGGCGCGTCGAGCGGCAGCGCCTGCCCCTTCAGGCCAAAGGTCGCGAGCAGCCCCATCGCCTTGAGCGGCGAGCGGTTGAGGATCGTCACCTCACCCACCCCGGCGCGGGCCAGCGCGAACAGCACCGCGCGCGCCGCGCCGCCCGCGCCGATCACCGCGACCGGCGCACCGTCCAGATCGAAATCGGCGAGCGGCGCGTAAAAGCCCGCGGCATCGGTATTGGTGCTGACCAGCGCGCCGCTGCCATCGCGAAACACGGTGTTGATCGCGCCGATCGTGTCGCGCACGCCGCCAGGGTCGGGCACATGGTCGAGCGCGGCGACCTTGTGCGGCACGGTGATGTTGCAGCCGCGCCAGTCGGGATCGTCACGGCGCGAGGCGAAGAACGCGCCCAGCTGCTCGGGCGGAACCTGCGTCTTGCGATAGGCGCCCATCAGCCCCAGGGCGTCGAGCCAGAAGCCGTGGATCAGCGGCGATTTGGATTGGGCGATCGGGTCGCCGATCACTTCGGCATAGGGAATCATGACGTCAGAACGCCCCTTGTCCGCAGATAATCAAGGATGTTGAGCAATGGCATGCCCAGAATCGTGAAATGGCTCCCCTCGATCCGCGCGAACAGCTGCGCCCCGCGCCCCTCCATCCGATAACAGCCGACACAGCCCGCAATGGCGGGCCATTCGGCATCCAGATAGGCGTCGATGAACGCACCCGACAATGGCCGCACCCACAGCCGCGCGCGATCGACATGGCGCCACACCGGCCGCCCATGCTCGGCAATCACCGCCGCGCTGAACAGATCGTGGCGCTTGCCCGACAACAGCTTGAGGTGGCGCGCCGCCTCGTCCCGGTCGACCGGCTTGTCGAGCATCGTGCCATCCTCGAGCGCGACCACCGAATCGCAGCCAAGCACCAGCGTCCCGGGCGCGCGCTGGCTGACCTTGACCGCTTTCAGCTCGGCCAGCGCATCGGCGAGGTCGCGCGGCGACAGGTCGGCCATCGCCGCCTTGGCCGACTCTTCGTCGACGAACGAACCCAGCGCTTCGTGCGGCACATCCGCCGCACGCAGCATCGCGCGGCGCGACGCGCTGGTCGATGCGAGCACGATCATTGGTTACGCAGCGCGATCGCGCGATCGTTGCACAGCGTGATGATCGCCGCCGCCGTCTCTTCGATCGACCGGCGCGTCACGTCGATCACCGGCCAGCCATTGTCCGCGAACATGCGGCGGGCATAGGCGACTTCGCGCTGCACCGCCGCCGTTTCGACATAGGCGGTCTCATCGCGCTGGTTGAGCGCGAGCAGGCGGTTGCGGCGCACCTGGATCAGCCGTTCGGGACTGGTGGTGAGGCCCACGACCAGCGGATGGCGCAGCGCGAACAGATTGTCGGGCGGCGGCAGTTCGGGGACGATCGGGATGTTGGCAGTCTTGAACCCGCGATTGGCGAGGTAGATCGAGGTCGGCGTCTTCGACGTGCGCGATACGCCCGCCAGCACGATATCCGCCTCCTCCCAATTTTCCGCGCCGACGCCATCGTCATGCGCGATGGTGAACTGGATCGCCTCGACCCGGGCGAAATAGGCGGCGTCGAGCGTGTGCTGGCGCCCCGGTCGCGCCTTCATCTCCTGTCCCAACAGGTTCGACAGCGCGTGGTTGACCGTGTCGAGCGGCGCTACGGCGGGCAACCCCATCGCCCGACACCGCGATTCAAGCGTGCGGCGGATCTGCGGGTTGACCAGGGTAAAGATCACCAGCCCGGGATTCTGCGATATTTCGGCCAGGATGCGCTCAAGATGCGCTTCGCTGCGCACCATCGGCCAGAAATGGCGGATCGTTTCGACATCGTCGAACTGCGCCAATGCCGCCTTGGCGATATTCTCCAGCGTCTCGCCGGTCGAATCCGACATCAGGTGAAGGTGCAGCTTCACGCCCCGACCGGCCGGCTGGATGGATCTGTGGACAACATCGGCAAAACCGCTAGCGCAAGGCGCGGGGCAGGCAAAGGGGCGTGATTCATTCCCGCTCGCTTCAGTTCATCCACAGCCGGTTCCACAAGTGCGGCGATCATCGCACAGCCTGTGGGCAATGTGGACAAAATGGGCGACTCCGCAGGATCGGGCGACCCCACGCCCGTCAATCTGTTGGCAGAAGCGGCATGAATCACTAAGCCCCGGCATCCACGCACCAACAACCTCTACATCCTCTTTGAATCTTTTCTTCTTATTGAAAGATGGCATGGCCGACGTCGTGAAATCCAAACCCCTGCTGGACGTGCTGTCGGGTCAGCGCGTCGCTACGCCACCGATGTGGCTGATGCGTCAGGCGGGACGCTATCTGCCCGAATATCGTGCCTTGCGGGCCGAAAAGGGCGGGTTCCTCGAGCTGGTCAACGACAGCGAAGCGGCCGCTGAAGTGACCATGCAGCCGATCCGCCGGTTCGGGTTCGACGGCGCGATCCTGTTTTCCGACATTCTGGTCGTACCGCACGCGCTGGGCCAGGATCTGTGGTTCGAGGCGGGGGAAGGTCCGCGGCTTGCCCCACGGCTGGCCGATCATGCGCTGAATGCCCTTGTGGCGGCGCCAGAACGGCTCGACCCGGTCTATGCGACGGTGCGCAAGGTCGCCGCGCAATTGCCGCCACAGGTGACGTTTCTGGGCTTTGCGGGCAGCCCCTGGACCAATGCCACCTATATGATCGCGGGACAGGGCAGCCGCGAACAGGCGGAGGCGCGTCGCTATGCCTATCGCGACCCGGCGGCCTTTGCCGAAATCATTGCGGCGATCGTGACGATGACGGTGGATTATCTCGCCCGCCAGATCGAGGCGGGGGTGGAGGCGGTGCAGTTGTTCGACAGCTGGGCCGGATCGCTGTCGCCCGCCCAGTTCGAACGCTGGGTGATCGCGCCCAATGCGGCGATCGTCGCGGGGCTGCGCGCGCGCTGCCCGGATGCCCGGATCATCGGTTTCCCCAAGGGGGCGGGCGGCAAGCTCGCCGCCTATGCCCGCGAAACCGGGGTCGATGCGATCGGCCTCGATGAAACCGTCGATCCGGTCTGGGCGAACCGCGAATTGCCGCGCGACATGCCGGTGCAGGGCAATCTCGACCCGCTGGCGCTGATTGCGGGGGGCGGGCAACTTGCGGCGGCGGCGCGGCATGTGGTTGATGCGCTGGCCGATCGGCCCCATATCTTCAATCTGGGGCACGGGATCCAGCCGGATACGCCGATCGCCCATGTCGACGCGTTGATCGACATCGTACGGGGACGGAAATGATCGGATTGCTGGGCGCGACATGGCTGTGGGTCAAGGCCGCGCATGTCATTTTCGTCATCTTCTGGATGGCGGGCCTGTTCATCCTGCCGCGCTATCTGGTCCATCACCAGGATGCGCTGGGCGATGCGGTGCAGGCCAGGCAATGGGCCGATCGCGAGGCGAAGCTGCGCAAGGTGATCCTGACGCCGTCGCTGATCATCGTATGGGTGCTGGGGATCGCGCTGGCGATCAATATCGGCCTGTTCGACGGCCAGTCGGGCCTGGGCTGGCTGCATGCCAAGCTGCTGCTCGTCCTGTTGTTGTCGGGCTATCATGGCTGGGCGGTCGCCTATTCGAAGCGGCTGGCGGCGGGGCAGGGCGGCATTGCTTCGCCCAAATTGCGCATGCTCAACGAAGTGCCGGCGATTTTCGTCGCTCTGATCGTGATCCTGGCCGTGGTTCGCCCGTTCTGATCGCTTGACTTGATCCATAGCGGAACCTAATCCGCGCAGGTCGCGTCGCCGTTCCGGTGGCGGTCCGGCGCTCCTTCCTTTTTTCTCAAGCTATCGCCGCGCGTTCCATCGCCCGAGAACCATCTTTCAAGCGATCGCCAGACGGACTCCCGCCATGCATCTCAAAGACCTCAAGAAAACTTCTCCGGCCGAACTGGTCAGCATGGCCGAGGAGCTGGGCGTCGAAAGCGCCTCGACGCTGCGCAAACAGGATCTGATGTTCGCGATCCTCAAGGCTCAGGCCGAAAATGGCGAGCTGATCATGGGCGAAGGCACGATCGAGGTGCTGCAGGACGGTTTCGGCTTTCTGCGCAGCCCGCAGGCCAATTACCTTGCCGGTCCCGACGACATCTATGTCTCGCCCAACCAGGTCCGCAAATTCGGCCTGCGCACCGGTGACACCGTTGAAGGCGAAATCCGCGCGCCAAAGGATGGCGAACGCTATTTCGCGCTGACCAAGCTGGTCAGCGTCAATTTCGACGATCCCGATGCCGTCCGTCACCGCGTCAATTTCGACAATCTGACGCCGCTTTATCCCGATGCGAAGCTGACGCTCGACCCTGCCGATCCGACGCAGAAGGACAAGTCGGCCCGGGTCATCGACATCGTTTCGCCCCAGGGCAAGGGCCAGCGCACGCTGATCGTCGCGCCGCCGCGCGTCGGCAAGACGGTGATGCTGCAGAATATCGCCAAGGCGATTACCGACAATCATCCCGAGGTGTTCCTGCTCGTCCTGCTGATCGACGAGCGGCCCGAGGAAGTGACCGACATGCAGCGCAGCGTGAAGGGCGAGGTGGTCAGTTCGACCTTTGACGAACCCGCCACGCGCCATGTCGCGGTCGCCGAAATGGTGATCGAAAAGGCCAAGCGGCTGGTCGAGCACAAGAAGGATGTCGTCATCCTGCTTGATTCGATCACGCGCCTTGGCCGTGCCTACAACACCGTGGTCCCCTCGTCGGGCAAGGTGCTGACCGGCGGCGTCGACGCCAATGCGCTGCAGCGGCCCAAGCGCTTCTTCGGCGCCGCGCGCAATATCGAGGAGGGCGGGTCGCTGTCGATCATCGCCACCGCGCTGATCGATACCGGCAGCCGCATGGACGAGGTGATTTTCGAAGAGTTCAAGGGCACCGGCAACAGCGAAATCGTGCTCGACCGCAAGGTCGCCGACAAGCGCATCTTCCCCGCACTCGACGTCGGCAAGTCCGGCACCCGCAAGGAAGAACTGCTGGTCGAAAAGGGCACGCTCAGCAAGATGTGGGTGTTGCGCCGTATCCTGATGCAGATGGGTACGATCGACGCGATGGAGTTCCTGCTCGACAAGATGAAGGATTCGAAGACCAACGAGGATTTCTTCGATTCGATGAACCAGTGAGCGGACCGGGGGTTTAAACGATCATGTCGGAGCTGTGGGGCCATATCGCCAATGATTTCGCCGGCCTGTTTTCAGGCGACGGATCGGCGTGGCTGGCCTTTGCCCAGGTCATCCTGATCGACATCGTGCTGGCGGGCGACAATGCGATCGTGATCGGCGCGCTGGCGGCGGGCCTGCCCGCGGACCAGCGCAAGAAGGTCATCCTGATCGGTATCGTCGCGGCGCTGGTGCTGCGCATCGGCTTCGCGCTGGTCGTGACGCAGTTGCTGCAGGTCGTCGGGCTGATCTTTGCGGGCGGCGTGCTGCTGCTGTGGGTCGCGTGGAAAATGTATCGCGAGATCGTCCATGCGGGCGAAAGCGCCGGATCGCCGGAGATCGAGGGCGACGAACATTCGGGGCTGAGGCCCGCCAAGAGCTTTGCCGCCGCCGCCTGGGCGGTGGCGATCGCGGACGTGTCGATGAGCCTCGACAATGTGCTTGCCGTGGCAGGCGCGGCGCGTGAGCATCCGGGCATTCTGATGGTCGGGCTGGTGATAGCGGTGGCGCTGATGGGCGTCGCGGCCAATATCATCGCCAAATATATCGAACGCTATCGCTGGATCGCCTGGGTCGGCCTGCTGGTCATCCTCTATGTCGCGGGATCGATGATCTATACCGGGATCATCGACCGGGATGTCGGGTTGTTGCAGCTGTTCTAAACGATTGATACAAAAAGATTAAGGGCGGGCCGCGCGATGCGTGCCCGCCCTTATTTGCGTCAGCCGATATGCGCGGCGAAAAAGGCTTCCGTGCGCTCGTCGGCCAAGTTTGCCGCGGCATCCGACCGGCGCTTGCCCATTTCGGTTGCAAAGCCGTGATTCTCACCCGGATAGTCGTGCAGCGTGACCTTGGGATGATCGTCCAGTCCCTCATGCATCGCCTTCTGCGTTTCGGCGGGGACGAACCCGTCATCGCCGGCAATATGCAGCATCAGCGGGTTGGCGATGGCATGTTTTTCGCCCAGCAGATTGTCGATGCCGACCGCATAATAGCCGACACTGGCATCGGCATCGGTCCGCGCCGCCGTCATATAGGCCAGCCGCCCGCCCAGGCAGTAACCGACCACGCCGACCTTTGCCGCCAGCGTGCGGGCGATGCGGATCGTCGCTTCGATATCCTCGATGCCCTTGTCCTGATCGAACTTGCCGAACAGGTCGAGCCCATGCGCCAGCTGTTCGGGAATATCGGGATCGAGCTCAAGGCCCGCTTCCATGCGCCAGAACAGGTCGGGCGCGATCGCGATATAGCCCTTGGCGGCGAGGCTGTCGCACTTGCGCCGGATCCCTTCATTGATCCCGAAGACTTCCTGGATGACGATGATCGCACCGCGCGCGTCGCCCGCCGGATCGGCGCGATAGGCGGCGAAGGCGCCGCTGCCATCAAGGCTCTGGATTTCGATCGTCGCCATGTCTGTCTCCTTCAGCGATGTCGCCGCTCATGGTCGAGCAGCCATTTCTTGGTGATCGGCCCGTCGCCAGCCGAATAGGCGCCGAGCGCGCCGCCCGCAGCCAGGATGCGGTGGCACGGGACGATAATGGGGAAGGGATTGCGCGCGCACAGCTGGCCGACCGCACGTGCGCCGGAATCGAGCCGCCGCGCCAGTTCGCCATAGCTTTGCGTTTCGCCATAGCCGGTGGCGATCAGCCCCGCGCGCAACTGCCGCCCGCGCGGCGTGCTCGCCGGGGTGATGGGCAGGTCGAACACCTTGAGATTGCCGGAGAAATAGTCTGAAAGCTGCGCGACGGCGGCCCGCACCGGCGCGGTGGTGCCCGGACAGGCGGCGCGCCGATCGCCGATCCGGATCGCGACAAGCTGATTGTCGTCCCCCTCGATCGCGATATTGCCGATGGGCGTTGCGATCAGGGCATAGTCGCGCGCATACATGGGTTCAGCCTAGAAAGAGGACTGGTCCGGCTCAAGTGGAGACTAGCGGATGAAGATCAATGTCGAAGTCGATTGCACCCCCGAAGAGGCACGCCGCGCCATGGGCCTGCCCGATTTCACGCCGGTGCATGACCGCTATATCCAGATGCTGCTCGGTTCGATGGAAAGCGGGATGGTCAAGCCCGAGATGATCGAGGCGATGGTCAAGGGGTGGATGCCGATGAGCGAGGCGGGGCTGAACATGTGGCGTGGCATGTTCGATATGGGAACGCGCAGCGGCGAGTGAGCGACACGATCTTTGCGCTGTCGAGCGGGCGTCCGCCGGCGGCGATAGCCGTGGTGCGGATTTCGGGGCCCGACGCCTTTGCGGCGGTCGAGCGGTTGGCGGGGGCGGTGCCGCCGCCGCGTCGGGCATCGCTGCGGACGTTGCGGCGGGAAGGGGCGCCGATCGATCAGGCGTTGATTCTGGTGTTTCCCGGACCGACGAGTGCGACCGGCGAAAATCTGGCCGAATTTCATTTACATGGCGGATTGGCGGTGGTGCGTGCGGTGGAGTCGGCACTCGCCGCGATGCCGGGGTTGCGGGGGGCGGAGGCAGGCGAATTCACCCGTCGCGCGCTGGCCAATGGGCGGATCGACCTGACCCAGGCGGAGGGGTTGGCGGACCTGTTGGCGGCGGAGAGCGAGGGGCAGCGGCGCGCGGCGAAGCGTGCGGCGGACGGCGCGGTGCGGCGGCAGATCGAGGATTTTTCGGGCCGGTCGCTGGCATTTTCGGCGCGGGTCGAGGCGGTGCTGGATCACGGCGATGAGGCGGATGTCGCGGCGGATCGCGATATGCTGCGATCGCTGGGCGACGACTTGCTGGCGCTGGCCGTCGAAATCGAGACATTGGTGGAACGCCCCGGCGTCGAGCGGATCCGCGATGGCATTCGCGTCGTGCTGGCGGGCGCGCCCAATGCGGGCAAGTCGACGCTGCTCAACGCATTGGTGCAGCGCGAGGCGGCGATCGTGTCGCCGATCGCCGGAACGACGCGCGACCGGATCGAGGCGCCGGTAATGCGCAACGGCATCGCGTATCTGTTCACCGACACGGCGGGTCTGCATGATGCCCCGGCGGACATGGTCGAGCAGATCGGCATCGATCGCGCGCGGGCGGCGATCGATATGGCGGACCTGGTGCTGTGGCTCGATCCCGGCGAGTTTGCCGGGGCGGTTCCGGCGATTGCAGTGCATTCGCGCGCGGATGACCCGGGTCGAGGGCAGACGCCCACCGGGCGGATCGCCGTGTCGGCGCATTTGGGCACCGGGCTGGATGCGTTGTGGTCGGCGATCGAGGCGCAGGCGCGGAACTTGCTGCCGGGCGACGACGTGCTTGCGCTGAACCTGCGCCAGCGCGAGTTGGCGGCGGGTGCGGCGGCTGCGCTGCGCGCGGCGGCGGCGGAGAACGACCTGTTGTTGATCGCCGAGCGGTTGCGCGAGGCGTTGCGGGCATTTGATCGCATCACCGGGCGTGCCGATGTCGAGGCGATGCTCGACGCCCTGTTCGGGCGATTCTGCATCGGCAAATGATGTTCCACGTGGAACGGTTTTGACCGCCTGTCGCATCCCGGCTATCGCGCGCGGATGCACAGATGGGACGTCATCGTCATCGGCGGCGGGCATGCCGGGACCGAAGCGGCCGCTGCCGCCGCACGGTGCGGTGCGCGGACGGCGCTGGTCACGTTCGATGCCGCCGCGATCGGGGCGATGTCCTGCAATCCGGCGATCGGCGGGTTGGGCAAAGGGCATCTGGTGCGTGAGGTCGATGCGTTCGATGGCCTGATCGCGCGCGCTGCCGATGCCGCCGCGATTCATTATCGTCTGCTCAACCGCAGCAAGGGGTCGGCGGTGCAGGGACCGCGGGTTCAGGCCGATCGGGTCCGATATGCCGCTGCAATCCAGGGCGCGCTCGCCGCGCAGCCCGGGCTGGACGTCGTTGCTGGCGAGGTGGTTGGCCTGATCGTCGAGGGCGAGCGAGTGGCCGGGATAACGCTTGGCGATGGCCAGTGCCTGTCGGCCCCCGCCGTGATTATTGCCAGCGGCACGTTTCTTGGCGGGCGCATTTTCCGGGGTGAGGAGCGTGAGATTGGCGGCCGGGTCGGCGAACGTGCCGCGACCGCGCTGGGCGTGCAGTTGCGCGAGCTGGGCCTGCCGGTCACGCGGTTGAAGACCGGCACGCCGCCCCGGCTGGACGGGCGACAGATCGACTGGGCGACGCTGGAAGTGCAGCCATCGGACGACGACGACTGGCGGATGTCGTCGATGACGACAGGGCCGCGCCTGCCGCAGCTCGACTGCGCAATCACCCGCACCAATGCGCAGACGCATGACATTATTCGCGGCGGCCTGGACCGGTCGCCGCTGTTCAGCGGGGCGATCGAGGCAGGGGGGCCGCGTTATTGCCCGTCGATCGAGGACAAGATCTTTCGCTTTGGCGATCGCGACGGGCATCAGATCTTTCTGGAGCCGGAGGGGCTGGACACGCACCTGGTCTATCCCAATGGTCTATCGACATCATTGCCGACCGATGTTCAGGCGGCGATGATCGCGTCGATCCCCGGCCTGTCGCGCGCAACGATCGTAACTCCGGGCTATGCGGTCGAGTATGACCATGTCGACCCGCGCTGTCTGGATGCGACATTGCAGACACGTGCGTTGGCCGGGCTGTTCTGCGCCGGGCAGATCAACGGCACCACGGGATATGAGGAGGCGGCGGCGCAGGGGCTGGTCGCGGGGCTCAACGCGGCGGCGCTGGCGCTGGGCCGACCGCCGACGCTGTTCGCGCGCGAGCAAAGCTATATCGGCGTGATGGTCGACGATCTGACGCTGCAGGGTGTGACCGAGCCCTATCGCATGTTGACCGCGCGGGCCGAATATCGGTTGCGGCTGCGCGCGGACAATGCCGAAACGCGGCTGGGCGATGTTGCGGCGGCGGCGGGATGTGTCGGCGCGGCCCGCGCGGCGCAGGTCGCGACCCGGCGAGCGGCGCGACAGGCGGCGCTGGATCGGCTGGCAGTCGAGCGGACGGCGTCGGCGATCGGTCTGCGCGGCGCTCCGGTGGCCCAGGATGGCGCGCGGCGAACGGCGTATGAATGGTTGCGCTTTACTGGCGTGACGCTCGACCATCTTGGCGTCGCGATGGGAGATACGCCGCGCGCAATTCTGGCCGAATTGATCGAGGACGCGCGCTATGCCCCCTATCTCGAGCGGCAGGCGGCGGAACAGGCTGCGGTTGGTCAGGCCGATGCGACCATCATTCCGAACCATATCGATTTTGCCGGGATTCCGGGCCTGTCGAATGAGATGGTCGAGCGGCTGTCGGCGGCACGACCGGCAACGATCGGCGACGCATCGCGGGTGCGCGGCATTACCCCGGCGGCGTTGACGGCGATTTTGCTCCATCTGCGGCGCGCGGCATGACCGAGGACGACGCGCGGACATGGGTGCGGGCGCAATTCGGCGTTTCACGTGAAACACGATTGGCGCAGTTCGCCGAGCTGCTGCGTGATGAGGCGGCGACCCAGAACCTGGTCGCGCCATCGACCATGGACCATTTATGGGTGCGGCATATCGTCGATTCGGCGCAGTTGGTGATGCTTGCGCCGAAAATGGGGGTATGGCTCGATATCGGCAGTGGCGCTGGATTGCCGGGAATGGTCGCGGCTATCCTGCGCGATGACGTCACCGAACTGGTCGAGCCGCGCAAGCTGCGCACCGCATTTCTGGAGCGTGCGGCGGATCGACTGGCGCTGAGCAATGTTCGGGTGGTTACGGCCAAGGTGGAGCGGACGCACGGCGTCGCTGCGGTCATCACCGCGCGAGCGGTGGCGACGCTGGATAAATTGTTCGCGATCGCGGCGCATCGCGCGGACCGGACGACCTGCTGGCTGTTGCCCAAGGGGCGGAATGCCGAAAACGAGGTGGCGGATGCGCGCCGCACATGGCAAGGTTCGTTCCACGTGGAACCGAGCATTACGGCTTCCGACTCGCTCATCGTCGTGGCCCGGGAGGTTCGCCCCAGATGATTTCGATAGCCATTGCGAATCAGAAGGGCGGGGTGGGCAAGACGACCACGGCGATCAATGTCGGCACGGCGCTGGCGGCGACGGGGCAACGGGTGTTGCTGCTCGACCTCGACCCGCAGGGCAATTGTTCGACCGGGCTGGGCATCAACCGCGCGGATCGCGACCGATCGACCTATGATCTGCTGATCGGTGAAGCGACGCTGGAGGAAGTGGCGATCGCGACGCGGATTCCGGGGCTCGACATCGTCCCGGCGACCGTCGACCTGTCGGGGGCGGAAATCGAACTGATCGAATTCGATGCGCGCACCCACCGACTCGACGGCGCGATCAAGCGCAGCGAGGCGCGGTGGGACGTGATCCTGATGGATTGTCCGCCATCGCTGGGCCTGTTGACGATCAACGCGATGGTTGCCTCGCACGCGCTGCTCGTGCCGTTGCAATGCGAATTCTTTGCGCTGGAAGGATTGAGCCAGCTGCTGAACACGGTCGAGCGGATTCGCGGGCGGTTCAACCCCGGCCTGTCGATCCTGGGCGTGGTGCTGACCATGTATGACCGGCGCAACCGCCTGACGGATCAGGTCGCCGACGACGTTCGCGCCGTGCTGGGCAAGGTGGTGTTCGACACGGTGATCCCGCGCAACGTCCGCCTGTCCGAAGCGCCGAGCCATGGCGTGCCCGCACTGATCTATGACTATCGCTGCGCGGGGTCGGAGGCCTATATCGCGCTTGCCCGTGAAGTGATCGACCGCCTGCCCAGGCTAAGGAAAGCTGCATGACCGACGAAACGCCGCCTGCTGCCGCGCCGTTGCGCAAGCCCCGCCCGGGACTGGGCCGGGGGCTGAGCGCGTTGCTGGGCGATGTCGAGCGCGAAGAACCGGTTCGCCCCGGCGACACGCCGTCCGCCGGGGTGCGGATGCTGCCGGTCAGTTCGCTGGCGCCGCATCCCGACCAGCCACGGCGGCATTTCGACGAGGATGCGCTGGAGGAACTGGCCAAATCGATCGCGATGCGCGGGGTGATCCAGCCGATCGTCGTCCGCCCGCATGGCAAGGAATATCAGATTGTTGCGGGTGAGCGGCGCTGGCGCGCGGCGCAGCGGGCGCGGTTGCACGAGGTGCCGGTGATCGTGCGCGACATGGGCGAGGCCGAAACACTCGAAATCGCGATCATCGAGAATATCCAGCGCGAGGATCTGAACGCGATCGAGGAAGCCGAAGCCTATGCCAAGCTGATCGGCGAGTTCAGCCATACGCAGGAAGCGCTGGCGCGGATCGTTCACAAATCGCGCAGCCATATCGCCAACCTGCTGCGCCTGCTCGATCTGCCGCCCAGCGTACGGCAACGGGTGGTCGACGGCACGCTGACCATGGGCCATGCCCGCGCGCTGATCGGCGCGCCCGATCCCGAAAAGCTGGCACGAATGGTGGTCGAGCGCGACCTGTCGGTGCGCGAAACCGAAAAGCTGGCGCGTGAGGCCAAGCCGCGTGCAGCAAAGGGCGGGGGCAGTGCGGGCGGAGCGGGGGCGGGCGTCAGTTCCGACATCGCCGCGCTCGAACGTCAACTGGGCGATGTGCTGGGGTTGAATGTGCGAATCAGCTTTGGCGACAAGGGTGGGTCGCTGACGCTCGCCTATTCGACGCTGGATCAGCTCGACATGATCTGTCAGCGGCTTACCGGCGAAAAGATATAGTTTACAATAGCTTGTGTGTCACCGGTGGCCGGTATCGAACATCCATGGGTCAGACAATGGCTGGAGATTCGCGAACCGCTCGAACGGCAATTGGCGCCGCTGGGTAACGCCGCGATAAGCGCGCTGGGCCTGAAGCTTGGGGAGCGGGTCCTCGATCTGGGTTGTGGCATTGGCGGCACGCCGGTCGCGCTCGCCGACGCGGTTGGGCCATCCGGCCAGGTCGTCGCGCTGGACTTGCTGCAAGCAGCGATCGATGTGGTCGCGGGTGATGCTGGCCTGCCCGACAATGTCAGCCTGCTGGTCGGCGATGCGCAGCATTATCGGTTCGCGCCCGCCACGTTCGATGCCATTTTCTCACGCTTTGGGGTCATGTTCTTCGAAGATCCGGTCGCTGCGTTCGGCAATCTTTTGCAAGCGGTTCGTCCGGGCGGCAGGATCGGCTTCGTCTGCTGGCGAGGGTTGGACGAAAACGAGCTTGATCATCTGCCGCTGCGTGCGGCTTCGCCCCATCTGCCCGAGGAACTTGTTCGTGATACGGCGGCGGCAGGCTGGTTTTCCTTCTGCGATCACGAGACCATTCGGGCCGTTATGACCGATGCGGGATGGACCGATATTCGGGTGACCGCGTGCGACATGTCGGTTGGCAGCGGCGACCTCTCATCCATGGTGGCGATCTGCGCGCGCGTCGGTGCGCTGGGTGCGATTTTGCGGCAACATCCCCGGCTTGCGGATCGAGCAGTGCCTGCGCTGACTGGCGCGCTGCGACCGCTGGACGGCCCCGATGGACCATGTCTGCGTGCGGCGATCTGGGTTGTCACCGCATATCGGCAAGAATGACGATTATCGACTGCGGGCGGCAGCGCGGGTCAGGGTGGTCAGGGCTTCGGCGGCCATGACGTCGCCGGCATTGCCGCCCGCGCGGGTCATGGCGCGTTCGGCTTCGCGTGCGCGGTCGATGGCGCGGGCGAGCGTGGCGGCGTTCCAGCGGCGCAGCGCGCTCTTGGTACTGGCTTCCTCGCGAAAGAAGACGCGGTGCTTCTTGACCACTTCGTCGGGGGACAGGCCGCGGTCGATGTCGCCGCGCATTTCGGCGAGCGACATCAGGCGGCGGACGAGCTGGCGCAGCAGGGGAATGGCCGACACGCCCGCCTGATCGAGGCGCGCCAGTTCGACGCCGATTTCCGCCGTCCGCCCCTCGACCACCGATTCGATCGCGCTGAACATTTCCGCTTCGCCGAGATCGGCGCCGATCGCATCGAGCGCGATAAGCCCCGCCTCACGCGGGCGATCGGGGGCGGCGTCGAGATAGGTGGAGAGCTTCTCGATCTCACGCGCGAGCACCGCGCGATCGCCGCCGGACAGCGTCGCAAGCCGCTCTGCCGCCCCGCCGACCAGGCGCAGGCCGTTTTCGCGGGCGATTCCAGCGGCGAGCTGGCTGGCATTGCGCGCATCGGGGACGTAGCAGGCATGCGCCATCGCACCGGGCGCGGCGAGCAGCAGCTTGAGCAGTCGCCCGGTGCCCTTGAGCGTGCCGCCGACCGCGACCACCGGATTGCCCGCGACCGGCGCGTCGAGCAGCAGCCGCGCGGCCTCGGTCGCGTCGTCGTCCATGCCGGTCACGCGGATATAGCGGGCGCCGCCGAACAGCGAGATCGACGCCGCTTCCTCGGCCAGCCGTCCGGGCGCGGCCTTCAGCGTGCCGCCGTCGATATCGATGCGCTCGGCGTCACTGCCCATCGCGCGGCCGAGGCGTGCGGCGAGGTCGTTGGCGCCCGCCTCGTCCGGGCCATAGAGCAGGAACAGGCGGATGTCGGGGCCGGGTTTGTCCAGCCGCGCGCGAATCTGGGCTTCGCTGGCCTTCACCGGCCTTCGGTCGAGCGCGCGTAACGGGCGAGGCGCGCGACGATCTGGTCCGCGACGATGCCCGACAGGCGTTCGAGTGCGCTTTTTTCGGCGGCGATCGTCGCATATTCGGACCGCGCGACGTCGATCCCGGCATCCGACCCGGCGGTGGCGTCGAGCACGGTCTGGCCGGTGGTCAGGTCGATCAGCTGATAACGGGCGCGCAGCGTGCGGCGCTCGCGCGTCACGACATCGTCGGCGCGCAGGCCCAGCCCCTCGATCTGATCGTCGAGCTTGATTTCCAGGCGATAGCGGGGCGTGCCGCCGCGTGCCGCCTCGATCCGGTCGCGCACCGCGTTGGCGACCAGCCAACCGGATTCGCCCGCGATCGGCGCGACTTCGACGCCCGACAGCATCGTCTGCACCGGCCCGCCCGCGCCGCCGCCGTAAAGCGGGCTGAGCCCGCAACCCGACAACAGGGTCGATGCCAGCAGCGCGCCGGCAAGGATAAGCGGCGCCTTCATGCGACGATGTTCACCAGACGGTCGGGCACCACGATCACCTTTTTGGGCGTTGCGCCTTCCAATGTGCGCTGGACGTTGGGATTTGCCAAGGCCAGCGCCTCGATCGCCTGCCGGTCCGTGCCCCTGGCGGTCTTGACCGTGTCGCGCAGCTTGCCGTTGACCTGGATGGCGATCGTCACCTCGTCCTCGACCAGCAGGGCGGGGTCGACTGTCGGCCATGCGGCGTCGGCGATCAGACCGTCATTGCCCATTTCGGCCCATGCCTCTTCGGCGAGATGCGGGGTCATCGGCGCGGCGAGCAGGATGAGCGTGCGGATCGCGGTGGCGCGCGACGCGCTGGGGGCGGCCTTTTCGATTGCGTTGACCAGCGCATAAAGCTTGGCCACCGCCTTGTTGAACTGCAGCCCCTCGATATCAGTCGCCACCCCGGCGATCGTCTGATGGAGCAGGCGATCGAGCGCCACATCCGCGCCGGACCAGTCGCCCAACCCGTCGAACAGCCGCCACAGCCGCTGGACGAAGCGCCATGCGCCGTCGATGCCATGTTCGCTCCATTCCAGATCGCGCTCGGGCGGCGAATCGGACAGGACGAACCAGCGTGTCGCGTCGGCGCCATAGCGATCGACGATGTCGGTGGGATCGACCGTGTTCTTTTTCGACTTCGACATCTTCTCGATGCGCCCGACGATCACATCCTCGCCCGTGTCGGTGACAAAGGCGGTGCCGTCGCCGCGTCGCGAGATCTGCGACGGTTCGAAATAGATCCGCCGCTCGACATCGTCGATCGTCTTGAGCTGATAATAGCTGGCATGCGTGACCATGCCCTGTGTGAACAGGCCGGCAAAGGGTTCGGCGATATCCAGCTGACCCATATGCCGCAGCGCGCGGGTGAAGAAACGGGCATAGAGCAGATGCAGGATCGCGTGCTCGACACCGCCGATATACTGGTTGACCGGCAGCCATTGTTCGACCGTCGCGCGGTCGAACGGGCGATCGGCGGGCTGGCTGGCAAAACGCAGGAAATACCAGCTCGACTGCACGAATACGTCGAGCGTATCGGTTTCGCGCCGGGCCGCCGCGCCGCATTCGGGGCAATCGACGTGGCGCCAGGTCGGATGGCGGTCGAGCGGGTTGCCGGGGATGTCGAAACTGACATCTTCGGGCAGTTTGACGGGCAGCTGATCCCTGGGCACCGGCACCGCGCCGCATGAATCGCAATGGATGATCGGGATCGGCGTGCCCCAGTAACGCTGGCGCGATACGCCCCAATCGCGCAGCCGCCACACGGTCGTGCCATGGCCCCAGCCGCCCGCCTGGGCGCGTTCGATCACCTCTCGCTTGGCATCGGCGATGTCCATGCCGTCGAGGAAATGCGAGTTCACCAGCGTGCCGGGGCCGCTATAGGCCTCTGCCTCGGCAAAATCCGGCGCGGTCTTGTCGCCATCGGAGACGACGCGGCGGATCGGCAGGCCGTATTTGGTGGCGAATTCGAAATCGCGCTGGTCGTGCGCAGGCACGCCGAACACCGCGCCGGTGCCGTAATCCATCAGCACGAAATTGGCGATGTAAACCGGCAATTCCCATGATGAATCAAAGGGATGCGTTGCCCGGATACCGGTGTCGAAGCCCAGCTTCTCCTGCGTTTCCAACTCAGCCGCGGTGGTGCCGCCCTGTTTGCACCGTTCGATAAAGGCGGCGGCGTCGGCATTGGTTTCGGCCAGCGCCCGCGCGATCGGATGATCGGCGGCGATCGCGACGAAGCTGGACCCGAACATCGTGTCGGGGCGGGTGGTGAACACCTCGACCTCGCCGCCATCGCTGAGCGCGAAGCGGAATTGCAGCCCCTGGGACTTGCCGATCCAGTTTTCCTGCATCAGCCGCACCTTGTCCGGCCATTTGTCGAGCTCATCCAGCCCGTCGAGCAGTTCGTCGGCAAAGTCGGTGATCTTGAGGAACCACTGGCTCAGCTTCTTCTTCTCGACCAGCGCGCCCGATCGCCAGCCGCGCCCGTCGATCACCTGTTCGTTGGCGAGCACGGTCATGTCGACCGGGTCCCAATTGACCGTCGATTCCTTGCGATAGACCAGCCCGTGCCGGTAGAGATCGAGGAACAGCGCCTGTTCGTGGCCGTAATATTCCGGTTCGCACGTCGCCAGTTCGCGGCTCCAGTCGATCGCGAGGCCGAGGCGTTTGAGCTGTGCGCGCATCGTCGCGATATTTTCGCGCGTCCAGGCGCCGGGATGCACCTTTTTTTCCATCGCCGCATTTTCGGCGGGCATGCCAAAGGCGTCCCAGCCCATCGGGTGCAGCACCTCCATGCCCTGCATCCGGCGATAGCGGGTCAGGACATCGCCCATCGTATAGTTGCGGACATGCCCCATATGGATCCGCCCGGACGGGTAGGGAAACATTTCGAGCACATAGGATTTGGGTTTGGGCGAAGCATCGTCGGCGGCGAACGTCTGACGTTCTTCCCAAAGCTTCTGCCAGGCCGAATCCGCTTTCAGCGCGTTGAACCGCGACACCGTATTTCCCTCTGCTGTCATCGCTTGAAGCCAGGCGGGCACGCGAACCGAAAACCCAATCCCGTCACCCCGGCCCTGTGCCGGGGTCTGCCTCGCCGCGAGCGATGCGATCGAACCTATCGCGCAGCGCTTGCCGCACTGTGGACCCCGGCACAAGGCCGGGGTGACCAGGAAGGTTGTAGATCGCCGGACTCAGGTGCGACGAGTCAATCCCCGGCAATCGCCGCGCGGCGCAGGTCGCGGGCGCGGGTGAGGATGATGTCCTCCAGCTTCTGCACCGTTGCCGCCTCGACCGGTGCGTCGACCCATTGGCCGCCGCGACTGACCTGGCGGATCGCGGCGACGCGCAGCGCATCGGCGCGTAGATCCTGATCCAGAATGGCGATCGTCACCTTCATCCGCTCGGTCGCGAGGTTCGGGTTCACATACCAGTCGGTGACGATGACGCCGCCGTTCGAATCGGTCTGCAGCAGCGGCATGAACGAAATCGTGTCGAGCGCGGCGCGCCACAGATAGGCGTTGACGCCGATCGTCGTCACCTTTGATGCGGCGAGATCCGCCTTCGGCCGCTCCCTGCCGCCGCCGCACGCGGCGAGGCTTAGGGCGACACTGGCCAGGATCGCGGTGCGCAACAGGCGGGTCATCGGCATTATCCTATGGGAACGGTGATAAAGAGGACGCATCTATAGATGCTCGCGCGCGCGCCGCAAGCGCCAGCCGCTGTGCGCGATGTGCAACACCTGTATGGAAAAAGGAATCCTGTGCTGGAACAACTTTGCCGAATCATGGTAGGGCCATCGCCAGGATCGGGGTTGCAATGACTATCGCGCGCATCACGGCTGGATTGGGGATCGGGGCGCTGGCCGCCACCGGCCTGATCGCCGCGCCCGCGATTCTCGCCCAGAGCGCGCCGCAACAGCAATTGTCGGCCAAGCGCGCTTCCTCGATCGCCAGCATCGGCAGCTTCACGCCGGCGGCGGCGGATCCCAAGCTCGCCGCCGCCCTCGCGCGCAGCGGCCTGTCGGGCAGCGGCCTGCGCTTTACCCCGGCCGATTCGGTGCGGACGACCAGCCGCAACGTCACCGTCGCGGTGCGCGCGCGCACCAGCCGTCCGGCGGCGGTGGCCGATCGCGGTGCGGCGGCCCCGGCATCGGTGACGCTGCAGCCCATCGCCTATAATCTGGGCGTTTCGGTGGGGTGGAAGCGCTTTGCGATTTCGGGCGACCTGTCGAAGCTCGACCTGGCCGGCGTGCCGGGCAGCACCGAATCGACCGAAGTTGGCGTCAGCTATACCGGCAAGCGCGCATCGGGCCGGATCAAGGCGGCGACCGAGCGGCCGCTCAACGGCACGCCGCGCCTGATCGCCGGCGACCCCAATTATTCGATCGATGTCGGTGGATCCTATTCGATCACCCGCAACCTCGATGTGACCGCGGGCGTGCGTTACAAGTCCGAGGAAAATCGCCTGCCGCAGCTGACCGACAACCGGCGCGACAGTCAGGCGGTCTATGTCGGGACCGCGATCCGCTTCTGATCCCGCGGCCTGACGTCCAGCCAAGCGTCGATTCCCGCCCAACCATGGATGTTGAGCGAACGCAGCGATCGCCAGCGGCGCTCGTCCATGCCGCCCAGCGCGATGACCGGCACCGGCAGGCCATGAAGCATCAGACCGAGCCTGACGCGACCCAGCGCCGGTTCGCCGGGGTGCGACCGGGTCGGAAAAACGGGTGACGCGAACAGCAGGCGCGCGCCGTTGCGGATGGCGGCGATCGCCTCGCGACGGTCATGCACGGGGGCGGTCAGCGCGCCCGGATGGCGGCCATGGGTCGGCACGGGCGGGCGATTGGCCGGTTTTCCGGCGACGACCAGCATCAGCTTGCGCGCACGGGCAACCTTGCGCACCCGCCGCAACAGGTCGCGCCGCGCGATTCCCGAAAGCGCATAATGCCGGAAGATGATGCCGCTGCCGCGCGGCAGGCGGGCGAGCGCGGGCCATAGCGCGTCGCCCATGCGGGGATCGGTCATCAGCCAGCGCCGGGGGAGCATGGGGCGATCGGGGGGGTGGCGGCGGGACATTGGCCGACCTATAGCGCCGCGCATGTCATCCGACACTGCGCACGACCGCCTTTGCGATATTCAGGGCCGCATCGCCCGCGCCGCCACGCTGGCGCGCCGCGATCCGGCCGACGTCACGCTGATCGCCGTCTCCAAGATGCATGACGCCGAGGCGATCGCGCCGCTGATCGCGGCGGGCCAGCGGGTGTTCGGCGAAAACCGGGTGCAGGAGGCGGCGGGCAAATGGCCCGCGCTGCGCGAGGCGACGCCGGGAATCGAGCTGCATCTGGTCGGCCAGCTGCAGTCGAACAAGGCGGACGAGGCGGTGGCACTGTTCGATGCGATCCATTCGCTCGACCGACCCTCGCTGGTCGCGGCGCTGGCGCGGGCGATGGACAAGGCGGA
>CADEEK010000009.1 GCA_902826325.1 uncultured Sphingomonadales bacterium | reverse complement strand
GACGCAGATCATGTTGCGCGATGCGACGATGAGCGCGGCGGCGCGCGACCGGCTGGGCATCGTCCATGGTGCGGGGATGACGATGCGCGCGCTCGTCGACGATATTCTGGACGTCGCCAAGATGGAAACCGGCAATCTGACGGTCGAACTGGCCCCCACCGATCTGCATGCGACGATGAAGGATGCGGCGCGGATGTGGGAGGAGCAGGCGCGGGCCAAGGATGTCGGCTTTACGCTGGATCTGACCGATGCGCCGCGCTGGATCGAAACCGATGCCGGGCGGTTGCGCCAGGTGATCTTCAACCTGTTGTCCAACGCCATCAAATTTACCGAACAGGGCAGTGTCGATGTGCGGGTTGCTGCAGCGGGCGAGCGGCTGTCGATCGCGATTTCGGACAGCGGCATCGGCATTCCGGCGCACAAGCATGAAGAGATTTTCGAATCCTTCCGCCAGGTCGATGCGGGCACGACGCGCAAGTTCGGCGGCACCGGACTGGGGCTGGCGATCGTGCGCAACCTGGCCCGGGCGCTGGACGGCGATGTCGCCGTGCGCAGCGTCGAAGGCGAGGGCACCGTCTTTACCGTCGAGCTGCCGTTGCGGGCGATCGAACCGCCACAGGCGAGCGCGGATGTGCCCGACAATGGCGAGACGATCGTCGTGCTCGACCGCAATCCGATCGCGCGCGGGATGCTGCGCACCTTGTTCGCGCCGAAGTTCAGGGCGGTCGAATTTGCTGCGGCGCCCGCCGAGGCGATCGACCTGATCGACGGCGAGGGACCGATGCTGTTGCTGATCGACGAGATGACGTTGAAGGCGGCGGGCGAGGACCCGCTGGCGGTGCTGCGCGATCTGGTGGCGCAGGCGCGCGCGCGAGATGCGCGCACGGCGGTGCTGTGGGCCAAGCCCGATGCGGCGATGATGCAGGCGCTGATTCTGACCGAAATTGGACAGGTTGTGGCCAAACCGGTTTCAGGCGCAACATTAATCGACTGCTTAACTATAAAAATGGAAGAAAATCACAAAGAATCGGGGTCAAGCTCGCTTGTATCGGACGCGGCTTAGGGCGATAGCACCGTAATGATTTCCCCCATCCAGGATGCCTCCCCCATGGCCCTGCGCCGAAAATGAATATCCTCTTCATCGAAGATGATCCGATGAATCGCCGGGTCGTTCGCGACATGCTCGACGTGGCGGGGGCGACGATGGCCGAGGCGGAGAATGCCGAACTTGGCCTCAAGCGCATCGACGAGGATGATTTCGACGTCATTCTGGTCGATCTGCGCATGCCCGGGATGGATGGGATCGAGGCGATCCAGCACATCCGCGCGCGCGGCGACGACAAGGGCGCGCTGCCGATCATCGTCGTGACCGCCGATACCGCGGTCGACCTGCGCGAACGGTGCATGATCGCCGGGGCCGATGAAGTATTGTTCAAGCCGGTGGCGATGGACGCGCTGTTCGATACGATCGGGCGGGTGCTGGCGCAGCGCAGCGGCGACGGGATGCTGATCTGACGCCGCGTTGAAGCGCGGTCAATAGGTCTGGATCGGCATGTGGATCCAGCGATGTTCGCGGAACCATTTGGTGACGATATATTTGACGCCGCGCACCACCGGCGTCCCTTCGTGCAGCGTCGCGACATTGGGCGCGCCATCTTCGCGCATATTGTTCCAGGCGAGCAGCAGGCCGCGTTTGGGCGCGACGCGCACGCCCGCCTGGGGAAACCAGGTGGCGCCGCCTTCCGCGACATCGTTGAGATAGATCATCGCGGTCCAGGTGCGCTGGCCGCCCGATTCCTTCATCGCCGCCCAATAGGCCTGTTGTTCGTTGAACCAGTCATAATGGGCGCGAAATTGCTGGCCCGGGGCATAGCGCTGGCCCTGCATGGTTTCGCCGAATTCAGGATCGATGCCGAGCAGGTCGGCCATGCGTTCGTCGATCGCGCGCACCGCCGGCGCCCAGCGGTCGAGGTCGCAGCTTTCGCTGGTGCGAAATTCCGGGTCCTTCGATTCGGCCAGCAGCGTCGAGGGGCGGCGATTGGCGTCGATCATCGCGATCAGCCCGTCGCAATCGGCATCGGACAGGAAATCGGGATGGTAATAGACCTGCGCCTGATCGACCGCGGCCCGACGGATCGCGGGGTTGGCCGCCAGCCGCGCCGTCACCTCGCGGCCATTGCGCGCGCGTTCCGGCGAACTGCCGTCCTTTTTTCCGAAGCCGAAGATACGCATGGCGGCAAGTTGCGCAGCCGGTCGCGAAACGCAAGAGGCCCGGCCGTTTCCGGCCGGGCCTCCGCTGCGCAATCGCGATCGCTTACCAGAAGATGTCGTAGATCACATCGACGACATAACCGTCGCGAATGTCCACCAGCAGCGCGTCATTGTAATAGCGCACCCAGCGATACGGGCCGTAAGCCGGCGGCAGGCGATAGTAGAAGGGATCGTTGATCCAGTAGCTCGGCGAGAACAGGATCGATCCGAGCGTCAGGCCGATCGAGAAGCGGCGATAGCCGTAATTCCACCCGCTTGGCGCATAATAGCGCGGCAGCCGGAAGATGTTGCGGTTGCGCTGGCGATAGCTGCTCCAGTTATAGCGGTTGTCGCCCCGCCAGCTGCGATTCCAGCTGCGATTGTCGTCCCAGCCGCGGCGATATTGCTGCTGGTCACGCCAGTCGCCATAGCGGCGCGTGTCCTGGCGATAGTCGCGCCGGTCGTCGCGGCGATCCTGGCGATAATCGCGACGGTCATCGCGGCGATCCTGGCGCCATTGCTGCGGCGTCGTCTGACCCTGGCGCAGGTCGCGCCGGTCGTCGCGCCGTTCCTGACGGAAATCGCGCCGGTCGTCGCGGCGTTCAGCGCCATAGGCCTGACGCTGCTGCTGCTGCTGCTGCTGCTGACGGCCCTGCACCTGCCGCTGTGCCGGTTGTGGCGCGGGCTGTTGCGCCGCGGGCTGTTGCTGCGTCGTCTGGCGCTGGGTCTGTTCGCTGCGTTCGGCGCGCTGGCGCATTTCACGCTGCACCGGCCGTTCGGCGCGCTGGCGGGTTTCGCCGTCGCCGCGTCCACGCCATTGACCACGCTCCTGCGCAGTGGCGGCAATCGGGGTCAGCACGGTTGCACCGATCAGCGCGGCCATGAGAAACTTTTTCATTTCAATCCTCCGCTCCCGGCACAACGCCGGCGTTCACGATAAAGCGACAATGCGTCGAGTCGGCTGACCTGTCGCTGAATCCGGCTGTCAGCTTTCCGAAAGAAATCACCCCGACTTAAATCAACGGGCCTTTGGCGTCGCGGCATAGGGATCTTCCTCGCCCGGTTCGCCGCGCGCCAGGCGGGCGGCGCGGCCGATCGCTTCGATCAGGCGCGGATAGATGCCGCAGCGGCACAAATTGGTGATCGCCGCGCCGATTTCCTCGTCGGACGGATTGCGGTTCTTGCGCAGCAATGCGGCGACGCTGACGACCAGGCCGGGGATGCAATAGCCGCATTGGCTGACATTGGCGGCAAGGAAGGCGCGCTGCACCGGATGGTCGCGATTCTGCGCCAGCCCTTCGATCGTCGTGACGAACGTCCCTTCGACCGCGCCGATCGTTACCTGGCACGACCGCACCGCCGCGCCGTCGATGTCGACGGTGCATGCGCCGCATTCGCCCGTGCCGCAGCCATATTTGGTGCCGGTCAGGTTCGAGGCATCGCGCAATGCCCAGAGCAGCGGCGTGCTGGCATCGAGCCGGTATTGGACGGGCTGGTTATTGACGGTCAGACGGGTCATCGGCGCATCGTGTAGCGCGGGTTGCGGGCGAAACCCAAGCGGTTAGCGCGGATGCAGCCGGGTCAGCATGCCGCGAACCGCGCGGGCGAGCGAAAATGCCTCGGCGCAGGGTTGATGGTCGAGCAGGCGGGCGAGCGTTTCATAATGTTCCGCCATTTCGCGATGGATGCGGCGCGCGCGAATGCTGGCGGCATGCTGGATGCGGCGGCGTTCGTCGGCGGCGCGGGCGCGGAAATAGTCGGCATCGTCGCTGGCAATGGCAAGATTGTCGGCCGGGTCGGTCATGTCGTCATTCCTCAGGCGATGAGCACCGGCTTGCCGCAGCGATAGCCATCGACGCGGACATGGGCGGTGCCGATATGGATTCCGGCAAGGGCGAGCAGCTGAAAGATCGCCTGTTCGAGCGCCGGTGCGGCGGCCAGGATGGTGTTGGCGACCTGATTTTGGCCGGGCAGGCCGATGCCGAGGTTGAAGCCGAGCAGCTGGACGTCGATCTGGCTCGATCCGATCGTCGTGCCGAGCAGCGTGCTGACGCCGTCGGTGGTCGCAATCTGTTTGGCCTGATGCGCCGCGATCTCGTTTTTCGTGAAGCTGAGCGGTTGCCAGGACGAGGCTTCGAGCGCGCCGAGCGCCGTCGCATCGACCTCGATCAGCGGGGTGCGGATCAGTGGCGCGGGGGTCAGCGCCGCAGCGGTGGCCGGAATGGGATCGCCGACGGGTATATCGGCGATGGCGATGCGCGCGACCCCGGCGCGGGCGCGGACGGCGGCGGTGTCGCGCGGGGCGCAGGGCACCGCGTCGAGGATCGCGCGGGCGGGTGCGACCTCGACCGCGAGCGGGAGCCGCACGCCCAGGCCGAGCAGCGGGCCGATTTCGGCGGCGAGGTTGAGCCGCACCTGCGACGTGCTGACCTCGACCCCGCCGCGCTGGTTGATCAGCATCCACGGGCTCGACTGCATCGATTCGCCGACCATGATCTGCGCCTGCAGCGCGGCGAGGCCTGGAATTGCGGTGCCGAGGTCGATCGCCACCGCATGATCGCGATTGGCGAGGGCGAGCATCGCGCCGAACAGGTCGTTGGCGCGAACCTGCGCCACCAGCGCCGACGCGCCGCCCGATCCGGTGTCGCCGACCCCGGGAATGTCGATGCCGATCAGTTCGCCCAGCCGCAGCGAGCGTGGCGTGCCGTTGATTGCCGCCGCCACCGCGCCAAGCGAGGTGCCGCCGGTGGCATCGTCGAGCGCGCGCAGCAGCACGGGTAGCGGGATGTCCTGCTCCAGCAGCTGCTGATAGCTCATCACGCCGAAATTGCCCCGGACCGCGACCGCATCGAGGAACGCGAACAGGTCGAGATCGGCGTTGACCAGCCCCTGATAGCTGAGCAGCGACAGGCCGATGCTGGAACCGGTGAACGCACGGGTCATCGCGTTGACCACGCCCGAATCGAAACTGGCGAGGCCCGAGCCGATCGACAGCGCGGCGAGATTCTGGCGGCTGGCGGTCGCAGTCACGCTGGCATCGGCGAATTGCAGGCCGAGCGCGCGCAGAAAATAGATCGGGTTGGGATAGGTGGCGGTGACACGCACCGCATCGCCGTCGCCCGGCACGAACGTCATCGCCGCGCCGCTGCCGGTGGCGATGCCGAGCGTTACCTGGGCAGCGGTGGGGGTGTCGGCGCGATTGGCGGTCAGCACGTTGCGGGCGCGGCTGTCGGCATTGCTCAGATCCTGGGCGGCGGACAGCGCGGCGGCATCGACCGCGGCCTGCATGCGCCGACGTTCGAGCGCGACCGCGCCGATGTCGACTGCCGCGGCGGTGGCGGCGAGCAGGAAGGGGAGGGCGGCGGCGGCCATGATGACGGTCGCGCCGCGCCGGTCCCGGGCAAGCCGCGCGATCATGGCTCGCCCTCCAGAATCACGCAGTCGCGGGTGATCGTGCTGGCGGGCAGCGGGAGGAGGTCGGCGAACGAAAAGATCGGCAGCCAGGAAGCATCATAGGTGATGCGCACGCGCGACTGGCCCGATGGGGCGGGGGTGACGCTGGCTTCGGTCAGCCGGTCGGCGCGCACCAGGAAATAGGTCGCGCCATTGGCGGCGACGAAATCACTGACGAGGCTTTGCCGTTCGGCCAGCGTTGCGCCCGCGACGCTGCGCCGCGCCGCATCGGCGGCAAGCTGCTGGATCGAATGGGCCGCGCCGAAATACAGGCCGAAAGACAGAATGCCGACCAGCATGGTGAGGATGACCGGCAGCAACAGTGCGAATTCAACAATTGCCGTGCCGCTCTGGTCGCGGAAACCACGCATGAACCAAACCCCTTTTTGTCGCATTGGACGATGCGCGCGGGGGCGTTAACGGCGTTGGTTGCAAATGCGATGAACTGGTCCGCATCGGACCGATTGTAGCGGTGCGGCGGGGTTGATCCCGCCGATATGGCGCTAGTTGCTGCGCGATTTGAGCAATGCGCTGCGCAACATGGAGCAGACGATTTCGTCCCGCTGATTGCGCATGATGTGGCGGAAGGTGACGATGCCCTGGCCGGGGCGCGACTTTGACGGGCGCAGCTCCACGATTTCGGTCTCGGCGCGCAGCGTGTCGCCGATGAACACCGGTTTGGGCATCCGCACCTCGTCATAGCCAAGGTTGGCGATCAGCGTGCCGAGCGTCGTGTCGCCGACCGAAATGCCGACCAGCAGCGCGAAGGTGAAGGTGCCGTTGACGAGGATGCGGCCGAACTCGCTCTCGCCCGCCGCCTGCGCATCGAGGTGCAGCGGCTGGGGGTTGTGGGTGAGGGTCGAGATGAGCAGGTTGTCGGTTTCGGTGACGGTGCGGCGCAGATCGTGCGCGATGCGGTCGCCAATCTGCCATTCGTCGAAATACCGGCCCGCCATCGTCACCCTCCTGCTGATCGCCCCCCAATAGCGGATGCGCGCGCGCTGTCAGCCCCCGAACTGGGCGTGGATCGCCGTGACGACGGCGCCCGCGGCGGTGCGGACCGCCGCGCTGTCCTCGCCCCATACCAGCCCGAGCGTGCGGCGCAGGTCAAAGCCCGACAAGGTGGGGCAGACAACCCCCGCGCGTGCATGCGAGGCCGGGATGACGGTAACGCCCAGACCCGCAGCGACCATTTCCAGCGCGCGATCGTCATTGGTGGTGCGCAGCGGAAAGAAGGGGCGGATGCCGCGTTGCGTGAAATAGCGGCTGGTTTCGGGCAGCGCCTCGCACTGGCGGCGGACGATCATCGTGTCGTCGGCCATCGCTTCGCCGGGCAGCGAGGGTTCGCCCGCGAGCGGATGCGTGGCGGGCAGCGCGAGGACATAGGGTTCTTCGCGCAGCAATTCGGCATTGGGCGCCGCGCCGCGCAGGATGGTGAGCGCCGCGTCGACTCGTCCGCGCGCCAGATATTGCGCCAGCGCGCGCGGATTGCCCTCGACCAGCTCGACGCGAACGCCAGGCGCAGTGCGGGCCAGCGCGGCGACCAGCGCCGCCAGTTCGGCCGTGGCGATCGTCGCGAGCATGCCGAGGCGCAGCGTATCGACCGGGGCGAGGCCGGTGAGCGCGGCCTGGGCGAGGTGAAATTCCCGTTCGATCCGGCGGGCATGGACGGCGAGGCGCGCCCCTGCCTCGGTCAGTTCGACGCGCTGGCTGTTGCGGTGGAACAGCTTGGTCCCTGTCTCGCGCTCCAGCCGTGCGATCCCGGCCGATAGCGTGGGTTGCGACACATTGGATTGCGCCGCGGCGGCGGTGAAGGTGCCGCTATCGATAACGGCGAGGAAATAGCGCAGCAAATAGCGATCGATCATAGATGGGCTCTATGCTGTTGCGCGCGCCCTTTCAATTTTTCTTGGGGTGCCGGGTGCGCTACGATGCGGATAGCGACGCGAGGAGAGTGTATGACACTGCCGCAGATGGATTTCGGCCTGAGCGAAACCGCGGAGATGATCCGCGACACCACCGCCCGTTTTGCGCGGGAACAGATCGAGCCGCTGGCCGCGCGGATCGACGCGGACGATTGGTTTCCGCGCGACGAATTGTGGCCGGCGATGGGCGAGCTGGGTCTGCACGGCATGACCGTGGAGGAGGAATATGGCGGGCTGGACCTCGGCTATCTGGAGCATGTCATCGCGTGCGAGGAGGTCAGCCGTGCGTCGGCGTCGATCGGCCTGTCCTATGGCGCGCATTCCAATTTGTGCATCAACCAGATCCGCCGCTGGGCCAGCGCCGAGCAGAAGGCGAAATATCTGCCCAAGCTGATTTCGGGCGAGCATGTCGGCGCGCTGGCGATGTCGGAGGCCAATGCGGGCAGCGATGTGGTGAGCATGAAGCTGCGCGCCGAGCACAAGGGCGACCGCTATGTGCTCAACGGCACGAAGTTCTGGATCACCAATGCGGCCTATGCCGACACGCTGGTCGTCTATGCCAAGACCGGCGAGGGATCGCGCGGCATCACCACCTTCCTGATCGAAAAGGGCATGAAGGGGTTCAGCATCGGTCAGAAGATCGACAAGATGGGGATGCGTGGATCGCCGACCGCCGAACTGGTGTTCGACGATTGCGAGGTGCCGGAGGAAAACGTCATGGGACCGCTGAACGGCGGGGTCGGCGTGTTGATGTCGGGGCTGGATTACGAACGCGCGGTGCTGGCTGGAATCCAGCTTGGCGTGATGCAGGCCTGCCTTGACGTGGTGTTGCCGTATCTGCGCGAGCGCAAGCAGTTCGGGCAGGCGATCGGGTCGTTCCAGCTGATGCAGGCCAAGGTTGCCGACATGTATGTCGCGCTCAATTCCGCGCGCGCCTACGTCTATGCCGTCGCGCGGGCGTGCGATGCGGGCAAGACGACGCGGTTCGACGCGGCGGGCGCGATTTTGCTGGCGAGCGAAAATGCGTTCAGGGTCGCGGGCGAGGCGGTGCAGGCGCTGGGCGGGGCGGGTTACACGAAGGACTGGCCGGTCGAACGGTTCCTGCGCGATGCCAAGCTGCTCGACATCGGTGCGGGGACGAACGAGATCCGGCGGATGCTGATCGGGCGCGAACTGGTGGGGGCGGGGTGATGTACGCCAATGCCTTCCGTCACCCTGAACTCGTTTGGCGCACGCCGCCCTTCGGGTCAGGGTCCATTTCGCCAACCGCGACGAACCCGCTTGTGGCGCGGTGGATGCTGAAACAGGTTCAGCATGACGGAGACTTGTGTTGAGCGCCCCCGTCCTCAAATCCGTCGTTGCGCCCGATGACGAGGCTTTCCGCGCCAATGCTGCGCACAATCGCGGGCTGGCGGAGAAGCTCCGCGCGGATGTGGCGCAGGCGGCGCTGGGCGGAAACGAGAAATCGCGGGAGCGGCATGTGGCGCGGGGCAAGCTGTTGCCGCGCGAGCGGGTCGAACGGCTGCTCGATACCGGGGCGCCGTTCCTTGAGATCGGGCAGCTGGCCGCGTGCGACCTGTATGATGGCGAGGTGCCGGGCGCGGGGATGATCGCGGGCATCGGGCGGGTGTCGGGCCGCACCTGCATGATCGTGTGCAACGACGCGACGGTGAAGGGCGGCACCTATTTCCCGATGACCGTCAAAAAGCATCTGCGTGCGCAGGAGATTGCCGAGGCCAACCGGCTGCCCTGCATCTACCTCGTCGACAGCGGCGGCGCGAACCTGCCGCATCAGGCCGAGGTGTTCCCAGACCGCGATCATTTCGGGCGCATCTTCTTCAATCAGGCGAATATGTCGGCCAAGGGCATCCCCCAGATCGCCTGCGTCATGGGCAGTTGCACCGCGGGCGGCGCCTATGTCCCCGCCATGTCCGACGAGAGCGTGATCGTGCGCGAACAGGGCACGATCTTTCTCGCCGGACCGCCGCTGGTCAAGGCGGCGACGGGGGAGGAGATCAGCGCCGAGGATCTGGGCGGCGGCGACCTGCACGGGCGCAAATCGGGCGTGGTCGACCATGTCGCCGACAATGACGAACATGCGCTGACCATCGTGCGCGACATCGTGTCGCATCTGCCCGCCGACCGGAAGCCGGATATCGCGATCCTCGATCCGCGCCCGCCCAAATTCGATGCCGAGGAACTTTACGGCATCGTGCCGACCGATGTGCGTGCCCCCTATGACGTGCATGAGGTGATCGCGCGGCTGGTCGACGACAGCGCGTTTCACGAATTCAAGCCGCTTTATGGCGGCACGCTGGTGTGCGGTTTCGCGCATATCTGGGGGATGCCGGTCGCGATACTGGCGAACAACGGCGTGTTGTTCAGCGAATCCGCGGTCAAGGGCGCGCATTTCATCGAACTGGCGTGCCAGCGGCGTATCCCGCTGTTGTTCCTGCAGAATATCTCCGGCTTCATGGTCGGCGGAAAATATGAGGCGGAGGGGATCGCCAAGCACGGCGCCAAGCTGGTGACGGCGGTGGCGACGGCGAGCGTGCCCAAGATCACCGTGTTGATCGGCGGATCGTTCGGCGCGGGCAATTACGGCATGTGCGGGCGCGCCTATTCTCCGCGTTTCCTGTTCAGCTGGCCCAATTCGCGGATCAGCGTGATGGGCGGCGAACAGGCGGCGAGCGTGCTGGCGACGGTGCATCGCGATGCCGCCAACTGGTCGGCAGAGGAAGCCGAGGCGTTCAAGCAGCCGATCCGCGAGGATTATGAGGCGCAGGGCAATCCGTGGCACGCGACGGCGCGGCTGTGGGACGACGGCATCATCGATCCAGCGCAGACCCGCGACGTGCTGGGGCTGGCCTTTGCCGCGTGCCTGAATGCGCCGGTGGAGGAGGGGACGCGCTTTGGCGTGTTCCGGATGTGACGGGTTGGCGCGTCGCCGATCGGGCGTCGAGGGAGGATTGAGATGCGGCTGGCATTGGCATTGAGGGGGGCATTGACGGGGGCATTGACGGGGGCACTGATCCTGACCGCGATGGCGGGCGGCGCATCGGCACAGGCGGCCGACCCCGTGCCGGCGTCCGGCGCGGTATCCGCCGATGCGGCGGCGGCGCTGGAGGCGGCGAATGCGCTGCTGGCGACATTGGGCAATCCGTCGAAGGACGCCTTTCTGTCGCATGTCAAAGCCGATGGCAGCGCCACGGCGGTGGTGGAAAAGGCCGATGGCGGCGTCGCCGTGACGCGCATGTCCTGGGCGCAATTCGCCGATGCCCTGCCCGCCGATGGCCGCCGCTACGATGAACGCCTGATCGACCCGATGGTCAGGACCGATGGCGATATCGCGATGATCTGGAGCCGGTTCGTGTTCCTGGTGGACGGCGAGACGGTCCATTGCGGCACCAATCATTTCGACCTGATCCGGCAAGCGGGCCAGTGGAAGATATTCAACGTCACCTGGACGCAGCGGACGGAGGGCTGCAGCCGGGATTAGGCGCCGCGCGGGCGTAGCGGCGGCAGGAGGAGGAGAGCCGATGATCATTGCCGATCGATGGGCGGACCAGTGGATCGGGGCGTGGAACCGCCGCGATCTCGACGCCCTGCTCGCGCTCTATGCCGAGGAGATCGAGTTGCGGTCGCCTTTCGCCAAACTCTATGCCGCCAACGGCACGATCCGGGGGCGCGAACAGCTGCGCAGCTATTGGGGGGAGGCGATGCGGCGGATGCCGAACCTCCGGCTGGAAAAGATCGCCGTCTATACCGGCCATCTG
The DNA here is from genome assembly GCA_902826325.1 of uncultured Sphingomonadales bacterium. Taxonomy (GTDB): domain Bacteria; phylum Pseudomonadota; class Alphaproteobacteria; order Sphingomonadales; family Sphingomonadaceae; genus Sphingomonas. The sequence continues at coordinate 17,849 of CADEEK010000009.1, read as the reverse complement.
GCGATCGCGCTCCACTATCAGGACCAGAATGGCCGCAGCTGCATCGAAACGGTGCTGTTCAACGATCAGGACGAGGCGGTTTTCGAAACCGCCTGTCTGGACAAGGTACGCTGAAATCCATGCTTGAATCCCTGTTGATTGCCAATCGTGGCGAAATCGCCTGCCGCATCATCCGCACCGCGCGCCGATTGGGCGTGCGCACTGTGGCGGTCTATTCCGATGCGGATGCCAATGCGCTGCATGTGCGCAGCGCCGATCAGGCGGTGCATATCGGCGGATCGGCGGCGCGCGATTCCTATCTGGTCGGGGAGCGGATCATCGCGGCGGCGAAGGAAGCCGGGGCGCAGGCGATCCATCCGGGTTACGGTTTCCTGTCCGAAAATGCCGACTTTGCCGAGGCGGTGATCGCGGCCGGACTGATCTGGGTCGGGCCGAACCCGGACAGCATTCGCGCCATGGGCCTGAAGGACGCAGCCAAGAAGCTGATGCAGGATGCCCGCGTGCCGGTGACGCCCGGCTATCTGGGCGAGGACCAGTCGCTCGATCGGCTGCAGGCCGAGGCGGACAAGATCGGCTATCCGGTGCTGATCAAGGCGGTGGCGGGCGGCGGCGGCAAGGGGATGCGGCGCGTGGAGCGGGCCGAGGATTTCGCCGACGCGCTGGGATCGTGCCAGCGCGAGGCGTCGTCGTCGTTCGGCGATGATCGCGTGCTGATCGAGAAATATATCCTCTCGCCCCGGCATATCGAGGTGCAGGTGTTCGGCGACAGCCACGGCAATGTCGTCCATCTGTTCGAGCGCGACTGTTCGATGCAGCGCCGCCATCAGAAGGTGATCGAGGAAGCGCCGGCGCCGGGTATGGGCAAGGCGGCGCGCCATGCGGTGTGCGAGGCGGCGGTGAAGGCGGCGCGCGCGGTCAACTATGTCGGCGCGGGGACGGTCGAGTTCATCGCCGACGCCTCGCAGGGGCTGGAGGGCGACCGTATCTGGTTCATGGAGATGAACACGCGGTTGCAGGTCGAACATCCCGTGACCGAGGCGATTACCGGCGTCGATCTGGTCGAATGGCAGCTGCGCGTCGCATCGGGCGAGGCGCTGCCGTTGCGGCAGGAGCAGATCGCGATCAACGGCCATGCGATCGAGGCGCGGCTTTATGCCGAGGACCCGGCCAAGGGGTTCCTGCCGTCGACCGGCAAGCTTGAAGTGCTCGATTTCCCCACCAATTCGCGCGTCGATACCGGGGTGGCAGCGGGGTCGACCATCTCCCCCTATTATGATCCGATGATCGCCAAGCTGATCTGTCACGGCCATGATCGCGAGGATGCGATCGCGCTGTTGCGGGCGGACCTGTCCTATCTGACGGTGTGGCCGGTGCGGACCAATTCGGGGTTTCTGTTCCGCCTGCTGGGCGATGCCGATTTCCGTGCGGCGCGGCTGGATACCGGGTTGATCGAGCGGCGGGGCGAGGCGCTGCTGATCGATCCGCTGCCCGGAGCCGCGGACCTGACCCGTGCGCTGTACTGGTTCGATTCCGATCCGGCCGCCGACACCCATCTGATCGCGCGCGGGCTGGAGGGGTTTCGGCTCAATCGCGCGCCGACGATGGAGCGGGCGGTGAGCGTCAATGGCGCGCGCGTGTCGTTCGCGGCGGTGGACGGCGATCCGGCTTCGCACTTTTTCCGCCACCCGCGTGACGGCGCGGCGCTGCTGGTGTTCGAAGGCGCGACGTTCCGCATCAGCCCGGATCGCACCGATGGCGCGGCGGGCGGCGCGGCGGGCGACGGATCGATCCTGGCGCCGATGCCGGGGCGGGTGGTTTCGGTCGAGGTCAGCGCGGGTGAGAAGGTGAGCGCGGGGCAGAAGCTGCTGGTGCTCGAAGCGATGAAGATGGAACAGGCGCTGACCGCGCCGTTCGACGGGACGGTCGAGACGCTGAACGCCGTCGCCGGGGCGCAGGTGCAGGTCGATGCGTTGCTGGTGAAGGTGGCGAAGGAATAGTTGCCGCCGTCGTCACCCGAACCTTGATCCACGGGCGACGTCGCGGTGAGGTCCGGGCGATCGGGTTGGCGTTTCCCGAGAGGCGCGGTGGACCCCGGCACAAGGCCGGGGTGACGGACCGGTTTTTGGACCGCCGAACGGCTTCAGCGCAGCCGCTTGACGAACATCTGGCCGTCGTCGCGCTGTTCGGTCTGGAAGCTGGGGATGGCGGCGAGCATGTCGGACAGGCGTTTATAGCCGTAGTTGCGCGTGTCGAAACTGGACCGGTTGCCCGCGCGGCGGCCGAGTTCGTTGAGCGAGGCGAAGCCGCGCTGGTCGCGTTTGGAGGCGTTATAGGCGTCGATCAGCAGCGACAGCAGCGCCTCGTCGGTTGAACCGCCGGTGCTTTCGACGGCGGAGGCGATCGCGGCGCTGCGTTCCGCCGCCTCGCTCTCCTGCGTGCGCAACAGCCCCGCAATGTCGATGAAGCGGGTGCAGGATTCGCGAAAACCCGCGGGCGTCTTGGCGGTGCCGAAGCCATAGACGGGGACGCCGTCCTGGCGGATGCGCTGGGCGAGCGGCATGAAATCGCTGTCCGACGACATCAGGCCGAACCCGGTGACGCGCCCGCCCGCCAGCAGGTCCATCGCGTCGATCGTCATCGCCATGTCGGTCGCGTTCTTGCCCTTGGTGATGTCGAATTGCTGATAGGGCTGGATCGCATGTTGCAGCGTCATTTCCGCCCAGCGCCGCAGTGCGGGTTTGGTCCAGTTGCCATAGGCGCGGCGGATGTTGACCGGCCCGAGCTCGGCGAGCACGCCGAGCACCGGGTCGATCGCGCCGTGCGAGGCATTGTCGGCGTCGATCAGCAGGGCGACATTGCCGCCGGGCGGGTTGGCCATGCTATTCGCGCCAGCTCGTGTCGATCCGGTCGACCAGCCGCACCATCGCCGCGAAATCCGCGACGCCGGGGCCGCCGGGTACCTGTGAGAGATGCAGGTCGCGCTGATGCACCTCGATCACCTCGTCGGGTACGAGCAGCGGCTTGCCCATGCTGGCGGTGGCGACCTGAATCTCGCAGGGGCGCTGCAGCGCCCAATGTTCGCCGAATGCTTCGGGCAGAGTGCGGCCCATCACGACGATGCCGTGGTTGCGCAACAGCATCATCCGTTTCTTGCCGAGATTGGCGAGCAGCCGTTCGCCCTCTTCATCGCGCACCGTGACGCCTTCGAAATCGTGATAGGCGATATGGCCGGCGAAATTGCAGGCATAGAAATTGGTGGGCTGCAGCCCGCCCTCGACGCTGCTGACCGCCATGCCCGCCGTGGTGTGGGTGTGCATGATGCAATGCGCGTCGGGCAGGTGGCGGTGGAACAGCGAATGCTGGACGAACCCCGCGCGGTTGACCGGATAGGCGCTGTCGTCGAGCTTGTTTCCGTCAATGTCGATCTTGACCAGGTTCGACGCCTTCACCTCGCTGAAATGCAGGCCGAACGGGTTGATCAGGAATGCGCCGTCCTCGTCCGGCAGCTTGAGCGTGATGTGGTTGTAGATCATCTCGGACCAGCCGAGCATGTCGAACACGCGGTAGCAGGCGGCGAGCTGCTGGCGCGCCTCCCATTCGACGTCGGACATCATCGGGCGGTCGGCGATTGCGGTGGCCATGGCACCTCTCCATCTGGTTGCCGCGCCGCTATGCCATGGCGGGGCGGGTCGGGGCAACTTGTGCCGCGCCGATCGGTGGGTTAGGGCCGGTTCCAGTCATCTGGGGAGTAGCCAGCCGTCGATCCCCGACGGGCCTTTGCATCAACATGCTTGGTCGAGAGATCATGGTGCAGGGGGAGCGGGCCGCCGCGCGCGGCATGTTCGGGCGAGACCAATGGCGCCATGTCTTTCGTCCAGGCCGGGCGGGAGGGCATGGTGTCGTTGGACACAGCATCGCCCGGCCCGGAGATCTCATTTGGAAGCGTTGTTCACCTCCACCGCCATCGTCGCGCTCGCCGAAATCGGCGACAAGACGCAGTTGCTCGCGATTCTGCTGGCGACGCGCTTCAAGCGTCCGCTGCCGATCATCGGCGGCATTTTGGTCGCGACGCTCGCCAATCATTTCCTTGCCGCGCTGGTCGGTCAGCAGGCCGCGGCGCTGCTGGCCGGGGCGTGGTTCCGCTATCTGATCGCCGCATCGTTCGTCGCCATGGCGATCTGGACGCTGATTCCGGACAAGATCGACGATCTGGACGACAAGCCCGCGCGGTTCGGCGCGTTCGTGACGACCGCCATTGCCTTTTTTCTGGTCGAAATGGGCGACAAGACCCAGGTGGCGACCGTGGCGCTGGGCGCGCGGTTCGAGGCGATCGGCTGGGTGACGGCGGGCACCACGCTGGGCATGATGATCGCCAATGTTCCTGCGGTGCTGTTGGGCGATGCACTGGTGAAGCGCGTGCCGATGCAGGCGGTGCGGATCGTGGCGGCGGCGATGTTCCTGGCGATCGGCATCGCGGTGCTCGTGCAGACGGTGCGGGGCGGTTAGGATCGCGGGATGGCGGCGGAACCGATCTGGCTGGCGGTGGAGACGGGGGGCACCAAGCTGCTTGCGCGGCTGGTTCAGGGCGAGCGGCTGGTGGGTGAGCTTCGCCGGGAGACGTCGACGCCGCAGGCAGCGATCGCCGACCTGATCGCGTTCGTCGGCGGGGTGCGAGTGGCTGGGGCGGGGATCGCCGCATTCGGCCCGGTGGTGGTCGATCCGGCGGCGGCGAATTACGGGGAAGTGCTGGCAACGCCCAAGCCGGGTTGGCGGGGGGCAAATTTGCGCGCGGCGCTGGCCGGGGCGCTGGGCGTGCCGGTGGCGGTGGATACCGATGTGAACTGCGCGGCGCGGGCCGAAGCGGCGATCGGCGCGGGGCGGGGATGTGCCGGCGTCGCCTATGTCACCGTCCGCACCGGGATCGGTGCGGGACTGGCAATGGCGGACGGGCAGGGCGGCTGGCGAACGCTGACGGGTGCGATGCATCCGGAGATGGGACATGTGCCCGTGCGGCGGATGGAAGGCGATGATCTGGCGAGCCGCTGTCCCTTTCATGCCGATTGTGTCGAGGGGTTGGCGGCGGGACCGGCGGTTCGCGCGCGGATCGGCGATGGCGATCTGGCGGCGCATCCGGCGGCGTTTGCAGCGGTGGCGGATTATCTGGGGCAGTTTTTCGCGACGCTGGTGCTCGCCTGGTCACCGCATCGCATCGTCGCGGGCGGCGGCGTGATGACCGTGCCGGGGCTGCGCGCGGCGGCGGGCGGGCGGATGGCGGCGGCGCTGGGTGGCTATGGCGTGGGCGCGGTGGCGCTGACGCCCGATTTTGTCGTTGCGCCTGTGTTGGAACATGCCGGCCTTGAAGGCGCGTTGCTGTTGGCGCGGGGGGCGAGCGGCGCATAGGGCGGCGTTCGTCGGCCCCGGCATCGAGCGCGGGTCGCGTTATCTGGCGACGGGCCAAGGAAGCGGGACCCCGGCTCAAGGCCGGGGTGACGGGGGGCAGGAGGCGGGTGCCGTTACGCGGCCTTGCGCCGTTCGCGCATTTCCTCGTTGAGCATTTCGGCGAGCAGGAAGGCGAGTTCGAGGCTTTGCCCCGCATTGAGGCGCGGGTCGCAATGGGTGTGGTAGCGATCGGCCAGGTCGTGCTCGCCGATGTCGATGCCGCCGCCGGTGCATTCGGTGACATTCTGTCCGGTCATTTCGGCATGGATGCCGCCGGCATGCGTTCCTTCGGCGCGATGGACGGCGAAGAAGCCGCGCACTTCGGCCAGGATGCGTTCGAACGGGCGCGTCTTGTAGCCGTTCGCCGCCTTGACGACATTGCCGTGCATCGGGTCACAGCTCCACACCACCGGATGCCCTTCGCGTTTCACCGCGCGCACCAGCTTGGGCAGGCCGTCCTCGATCTTGTCATGGCCATAGCGGGTGATCAGCGTGATGCGCCCCGGCGTGCGCGCGGGGTTGAGCGTGTCGAGCAGCTTAAGCAGCGCGTCCGGTTCCAGGCTGGGACCGCATTTCATGCCGATCGGATTGCCGATGCCGCGCAGGAATTCGATATGCGCCGACCCTTCGAACCGGGTGCGGTCGCCGATCCATAACATATGCGCGCTGGTGTCGTACCAGTCGCCGGTCAGGCTGTCCTGCCGGGTCAGCGCCTGTTCGTAGGGGAGCAGCAGCGCTTCGTGGCTGGTGTAGAAATCGGTGCGCTTGAGCTGGGGCACGGTATCGGGGTTGATGCCGCACGCTTCCATGAAATCGAGCGATTCGCCGATGCGGTCGGCGACGCTGGCGAATTTGTCCGCCCAGGGGCTGCGGCCCATGAAATCGAGCGTCCATTTATGCACCTGATGCAGATTGGCATAGCCGCCCTGGGCGAACGAGCGCAGCAGGTTGAGCGTTGCCGCCGACTGGCTGTAGGCGCGGATCAGGCGTTGCGGATCGGGGATGCGCGCCTGGGGCGTGACCGCGATGTCGTTGACGATGTCGCCGCGATAGCTGGGCAGTTCGACGCCGTCGATCGTTTCGGTCGCCGCCGAGCGTGGCTTGGCGAACTGGCCCGCCATGCGCCCGACCTTCACCGTCGGCAGTTTCGAGGCGAAGGTGAGCACCACCGCCATCTGCAGGATGACGCGGAAGGTGTCGCGGATGTTGTTGGCGCTGTGTTCGGCAAAGCTTTCGGCGCAGTCGCCGCCCTGCAGCAGAAACGCCTCGCCACGCGACACTTTGGCCAGTTCCTGCGTCAGCGCGCGCGCCTCGCCCGCGAAGACGAGCGGGGGGAAGGTGGCGAGCGTGTCGGTGGCGGCGGTCAGCGCGGCGGAATCGGGGTAATCGGGCATCTGGATCGCGTTGGCCGATGTCCAGCTTGACGGGGTCCAGTCCATTGCTTGCTCCGAATTGCGGACATGGACATACCAGTCCTGATGATGGGCGATGCCGTTGGCGGCGATCTGGTTGAGAATGGCGGGGGAGGCGCGCTTTCCGTCCTCTTCCCAGCCCTGAACGGTCGATCCGGGCGTGTCGAACCACGCGCCGAAGGCGGCGCGGGAGAGCGAGCGTTCCTCGCGGAAGCGGCGGATCTTGGAACCTGCGACAGTGATCATGGCGGCGCTTTTACCCATATGGGGTAAGTGCATGCAAGCAGAAATTTCCCGATAAGGGTAAGCTCGAATTATTTGTGCGATCGCTTGCAAGATTATTGCGCGGCGCATAGCATCTCGATCGTCCGCATGACGATCAAAACAGGCGGCCACCGCCGGTAACAGCCCCAAGGGCGGACCGGATGGATGCGCCGTCGTCCGGGGGAGGCAAGGATTCCAGTTGGGGGATTTTTGCCCATGGTTCGTGCGCGTCTTGTTACCGTGAATGATACGAGCCGCCAGCGATGACGCTGGCGCATGGTCTGGTCGCGCTGGCGGCGATGCTGGGCGCCGGGGTGGCGGCGGGATTTGCCGCGGGGCTGTTCGGCATCGGCGGCGGGTTCGTCGTCGTGCCGGCGCTGTTCGCGGTGCTGCCGCTGCTGGGCGGCGATGGCAGCGAAACGGCGCATGTCGCGATCGGCACCAGCCTGGCGACGATCGTCGCCACCTCGCTGCGGTCGGTGCAGGCGCATGCGCGGCGCGGGGCGGTCGATTTCGACCTGCTCAAAAGCTGGGCGCCATGGGTGGTTGTCGGGGTCGGCATCGGGGTGATGGTCGCCGCGCGGCTGTCGGGCGACGGGTTGGCGTTGATCTTCGGATCGGGCGTGGCGCTGATGGCGGTGCATTTCCTGGCGCCGGTGCTGGGGCGCAATACGGTTGCCGAGGCGATGCCCGCAGGGGCGGCGCGGGTCGGCATCGCCGGTGGGCTTGGCGCCTTTTCCTCGCTGCTGGGCATTGGCGGCGGGACGATCGCGGTGATCGTGATGACGATGTGCGGCAAGAGCATTCACCGCGCGATCGCCACCGCATCGGGCCTGGGGTTCATCATCGCGGTGCCCGGCACGATCGGCTTCGTCGCCATCGGCGCGGGCGCGCATGGCCTGCCCTGGGGATCGTTCGGGTTCGTCAACCTGCCCGCCGCGCTGCTGCTCACTTCGATGTCGATGCTGTCGGCGCCCTGGGGCGCGGCGGCCGCCCATGCGCTTTCGCCGACGGTGCTGCGCCGCGCCTTTGGCCTGTATCTGCTCGCGATCGGCGCGCTGATGATCCGTAACAGCCTGACATGATGACCAGCCTGACATGATGAAAAGGGAGCCTGCCACATGACCATCCGTCTTTCCCGCCGCGCCCTGATCGGCACCGGCACCGCCGCCACCGTCGCCATGGCGGCGCCGGTGCGCGGGGCCTTTCCCTCGTCCGAACCGCCGCTGCTGGGGCCGATGCCCGGTGTCGCGCGGCTCAACCGCAACGAAAATCCCTATGGCCCCGCGCCCAGTGCGGTCGCGGCGATGGCGGAATGGTCGAGCAAGGGATGCTATTATGCCGAAACGGCGATGGCGCGGCTGTCGTCGATGATCGCCGAGCGGTTCGGCGTGACGCGCGACCATGTCGTGATCGGCGCGGGATCGACCGAGGTGCTGAGCGCGATCGGGGTATCGTCGAAGGAGAAGGGCACGATCCTGTGCAACGACCTGTTCTGGGATACGACGGTACAGTTCGCGCAGCGCCAGGGCGCAATGGTCAAGCGCGTGCCGCTGGGCACCGATATGGGCATCGACCTGGATGCGATGGCGGCGGCGGTGACGCCGGACATCGGCCTGGTCCATATCTGCAACCCCAACAACCCGACCGGCATGTTGCTGGACGGCGACAAGCTGCGCGCGTTCGTGCGCAAGGTCGGTCCGCAGGCCGTGGTGCTGGTCGATGAGGCGTATAACGAGCTGACCGAGCGGCCCGATTTCAGTTCGGTCGCCGATCTGGTGAAGGCGGGCGAGAATGTGATCGTTTGCCGCACCTTTTCCAAGCTTTACGGCATGGCGGGGCTGCGCATCGGCTATGCGCTGGGGCAGCCGGAGACGATCAAGCGGCTTTCCGGATTCATGATGGGGCTGGGCGGCAATGCCGCGGGACTGACCGCGGCGATCGCGAGCTTCAACGACGAGAGCTTCAAACGCTATTCCAAGGAGAAGATCGTCGAGGCGCGCGGCATCCTGCTCGATGCTGTGCGCAAGTCGGGGCTGAGCGCGCTGCCGAGCGAGGCCAATTTCCTCTATGTGAAGGTCGCCGATGCCAATGCGGTGCAGAAGGCGATGGCCGAACGCAACATCCAGATCCGCGGCGCCTATGGCAAATGGACGCAATGGTCGCGCGTCAGCACCGGGCGGATCGAGGATGTGCAGCGTTATGCCGCCGCGCTGCCGGAGATCGTCGGCGCCTGAGGCGGGGTCGACTGACATATCGGGGCCTTAATCGCGCCGTTCATGCTTCCTACATCCGCCGGGCCGGAAACGGCGGGTGAAGGAAGGTGCCTATGATGCGTTCGCTGTTGCCAGTCCTGCTTGCGGTGGGGACTGCCGCACCCGCGCTGGCGCAGGACGATGCGCCAGCCGATCCGCCGCAGCGGGTGCGCAGCGTGATCCTGTATGGCGACCAGCAATGCCCCAAGCCGGAGAATGACGGCGAGATCGTGGTGTGCGCCAATGGCGGCGAGTCGCCCTATCGCATCCCCAAGGCGTTTCGCGAGCGCGATCCGGGGCCGGAAGGCACCAGCTGGGTGCGGCGTGCCGAGCTGGTCGAAGAGGTCAATCGCGTGAACCTGCCCGGCAGCTGCACGCCGGTCGGCAGTTTCGGCCAGAGCGGCTGCACCTTGCAGGCGATCCAGCGGTGGAAGGCGGAAATGGCGGAGAAGAAGGTGGCGGAGGCGGGGATCCCTTGAGGGTTGCGCGCGAGGTGCCGGTTTCAGCCGCATAAGCCGACCCTTGCGACTCGGGGCGCCTGCTTTCGCAGGCGCACGGCAGGGTTGATCGGATCGACGCTAGAAGCTGGGGGGTGAGGACGGCAGGATCACGGTGATGCGCAGGCCGCCGATCGGGGAATGCGTCGCCTCGATCCGGCCGTGATGCCCCTCGACGATCGCGCGGGCGGTGGCGAGGCTGAGGCCCGATCCGCCGGGGCTTTCCTGTGCATCGGCGCGGTAAAAGGGTTCGAACAGCTGTTGTGCGAGGCCGACATCGATCCCCGGCGCATTGTCGTCGACGATCAGCCGCCACGCATCGCGCTGGCTTTCCAGCCCCAGCACGATCCGCCCGCCGCGCGGCACATAGCGCAGGCTGTTTTCGATGAGCGCGCCGAACAATTGTTCGATCCGCGCCGCGTCCCATTGCACCAGGATCGTATAGGGGGGCAGGGTGCTCGATTCGAGCGTAACCTGAGCCGCCTGCGCGCGTTGCCGGTGATTGTAGAGCGCATTGTGGATCAGCGCGCGCGGATCGACATCGGCGAAGCGGACGGGCAGGCGGCCAAGATCGGCGAGCGCGACCGCGTGCAGATCCTGTGCCATGCGCGCCAGTCGCTGCTGATCCGCCTCGATCTCCGCCTTGAATTCGGGGTCGGCGGACAGCGCGTCGCTGAGCAGTTGCAGGCGTTTGCCGAACGCTTCGATCGGTTCGCGCAGTTCTTCGGCGATCATCACCAGCCAGGTGCGGCGGGCGGTTTCGACGCGCTCGAACCGGTTGGCGAGGCGGCGCAGGTTGCGCATCGTCGCCACGGTTTCGCGCGGTCCTTCCTCGCTGAATTCGACATCGCTGGCGCCGTCGACGACTTCATGGCTGACCCGCAGCAATTCGCGTTGCGGCCGCGACCATTTGGCGGCGAACCAATAGGCGGCGGTGAGCAGCAGCGCGAAGATGCCGATCATCACCACCGCGATCCCCATATAATGATCGCGCAGCATTTCCCGGTCGATCGCGGTGCGGGTGGGCGGCGAGATGATGCGCAGCGTGGCGACCGTCCGGCCATCTTCGACCACCGGCTGTTCCTTGATCGCGGGCGATGACGCAGGCCCGGCGAGCAGGCGGCCATCGGCGCCAATGATTGCGACGCGCCCGCCCAGAATGGTCGGATCGGTGCGATCGAGTTCGGCGATGATCTGCGCATCGGATTTGCCGTTGCGGCGCGCTTCGGGAACGAGGGCGGCGAGCCTGGCCAGATGTTCGTCGTCGCGATTGGCGATCAGCCGCTGGCTGCTGGTTTCGACGTTCCACAACAGGAAGCCGCCGGGCAGCGCGACCACCAGCAATGCCTGTGCCGCGAGCGCGGTAAAAATCTGTCGGAACAACCGCACCCTATTCTACCCCCAAGTCCCTGACGGCCCCCCGACCGCCATCATTCGATTCCCGCATCCAGCGAATCCAGGATGCGCCCGCCCGCCATGAACACCGCCACCGGACACAGCGCGAACAGCATCCAGCCGCCATATCCCGGATATTGTTCGAGATAATGGATGCCGCGATCCACCGCCCCCACCCCAAGCGCGTAGATCACCATGAACGCTTCGAAGCGCGTCTTTATCGTAAACAGTCGTGCGATGCGTGACAGCATGGCGATGGTTACGCAAGAGCCGGGCCAATGGGGAAAATGGCCGGTTTCGCGTTAAGCCATATGGTTACCTGTCAATTAACTCGACAGTGCCGAGCGTTTCGAGCAGCGCGCGGCGCGCGGTTTCGATCCGGTCGAGCAGTTGGGCGTCGCCGATCTGATCCTGGGCGATGCGTTCGGGCCAGTGGTCGGCGATGACGGCTTCGATCCGGTCGAGTCGCGCGGCATCGACGATGAAGCGGGGATCGACCCGCGCCGGATCGGCGACGACGCGCAGGCGCAGACAGGCGGGACCGCCGCCATTGGCCATCGATTGCCGCACATCGACCAGTTCGAGGTGGCGGATCGGGCCGTTGCCCGCGACATGCGCCTGCAGCCAGTGCCACACGGCGGGCGTTTCGCGCGCCTCCATCGGCAGGATCAGCGCGGTTTCGCCCGAGGGCAGCGAGACGAGCTGGGCATTGAACAGATAGCTGGCGATGGCGTCGGACAGGCTGACGGCGGCTGCGGGCACTTCGACGATGTCGATGTCGGGCATCAGGCGGCGCAGATCGTCGTAGAAGCGATCCTTGTCGGCAAAGGCCTGTTCGTGCGCGAACAGCACGCGGCCATTGGCGACGGCGACGACGTCGTTGTGGAAGGCGCCGGCGGCGATCGCGGCATCCGACTGGCGGACGAACAGCGTGCGGTCGGGCGAGAGGCGGTGGCGACGGGCGATGGTGGCGCTGGCTTCGGCATGCTGGCGGGCGGGGAAGGGGCCGCCGGTTTCGCCAAAGACGAAGATTTCGATCCCCGGCGCATCGTGCGCGGGACACAGCCGCATGTGATTGGCGGCGCCTTCATCGCCAAAGGGGGGCGGGACGGGGCCGTGGACCGCGAAGGCGTCGTCGGCGAAGGCGAGTTGCAGCTGCGCCAGCGTGGCGGGCCATTCATGGCTGCGGTGCGGCATGGTGACGAGGTTGGCGACGCTTAAATGGCAGCGCCCGTCGGCCGTGTCGGGCGCGGGCGAGACGGTGGCGGCGTTGGCGGCCCACATCGCCGATGCCGACAGCGCCTGGGCGCGCAGATGCGGCGCGGCGTCGGCATAGCTGGTGGCGAGGCCGGCGAGCCAGCGATGGTCGGGGCGCGGGTGCGGCAGCAGGATGCCCTGATGCAGCCCGAGCGCGAGATTGGCGCGCATCTTGGCGATGCCCTGCAGCGCGGCGGCGCGCGGTTGCGACATGGCGCCGCGATTGCGGGTCGCCGCGAGATTGCCGGGGCTGAGCCCGGCATAATTGTGGCTGGGCCCGACAATGCCGTCGAAATTGATTTCGGTGACAGGCATATACCCGCAATAGCCCCGTGCGGCGCGGATCGCCAGCGGTGCCATCGACCGGCGATGCTGTTGTCCGCCGCTGCTATTGCAAGGCGTCGCTGAGCGCCTGATTCACCCCGCCATATTCGAACCCGGCGCTGAGCCCGCCGCCGAGCAGACCGGCCGCGACCGGGTGCAGGCCCTGCAAGGCCCATTGTTCATAGGCGATGCCGGTCGCTGTGCCGATATTGTCGGTGATCTGGTTGCTGATCGCGCCGACCGCGACGTTGAGCGCGAGTTCGCGCGCGAAATTGTCGGGATTGATCTCGCATTCCTTGCCCGCGCGCTGTTGCCATTGCACCGGATCGGTTTCGTCGGCGAAGTTGCGACCGGCGATGTCGTCGGCGACAAAGCCCATCATCACCGATGAATAGCACCACATCTTGCGGTTCGCCTCCAGGATGCCGACGACACCGCCGAGCGGCGCGCCGGGGACGCCATAGGGGGTGGCAAGGCCGCTCATCGCGATGCCGCCGCGCGTCAGGCTGGCCTTCAGCTTCTTGAAATCGGCGATCGCCTTTTCAGCATTCGCCCCCTTGGCGCCGGGGTCGAACAGGCGGCTTTCGAGCAGGCCGCCGCCGCGAACGACCCAGCCGCGTGGCGCATTGCCCGATCCGGCGAGCAGCATCGTCGGACCCGCGGCGAACAACCCGCGTGCCTCGGCGATATTGGCAAAGGGTGCGGGAAGCGCGTCCGCGCGGCGGAACACGCGCAGGTCGCCACCGTCGATCATCGCCGGATCGATGCCGTCGACGCCGAGCGCCACGCCTTCGCCGGCGGCGATCGCCAGGCCCATTCGCCACGGCTTTTTCTCGTCGGCGCGGGGCCGCAGGCTCTGCGAATTGAACAGGTCGAGCGTGCGGCGCAGCCTGCCCTCGCCATTCCCATCGACGACCAGCGAGGCGTGTTCGAGCAGCACCAGCGGGCGATCCTGGATCAGCGCATCGCCATAGGCGGCGATCGCGCCGCGCAACAGGGCGTTGCCGCGCGCCAGCGCCAGCGCGCCGGGGCCGTCGCGAAACGGCAGCGGCGCTTTCGCGCCGTTGCGCCGTGCCGTGCCGATGGCGTGCCACAGGTCGAGCTGGGCCGCGAGCACGGCTTCGTCGGGCGCGATGCCGGGGACGAAGCCGATCCGCGTGATGCTGGTCAGCGCCGGTGCCGATCGCGGGCCGTCCAGCGCGACGATGCGGCGCAGTTGCGGCGTGTCGCCATAGGCGGCGGTGTCGATCGACAGGATAAGGCCCGGTCCCAATGGCGAGGCGGCGACGATGGCCTGCTGATCCGCCACCTGGGCGCGATAGGCGGCGGTGGCGGGTCCGCCGCGCCAGCCGGGACTGGCGAGCGAGACGCGATGTTCGGCATCGCGCTCGCCCCGCGCGGTCCAGGCGATGCGCATCGAATCGGCGAAGCTGCCCGCCAGCGTCGCCGACAGCGTATCGGGCAGCTGTCCGGGCAGCGCGGTCCATACCGATGCGGCGAACTGGCGATAGAGATCGGGCTTGCCCGCGACCAGGATCGAATAGATGCGCGACCCGCGCCCTTCGACCAGCGCGCGGATGCGTGCGGCATCGTCGGGCGCGCGCAGCTCGCCATCGCCGACCAGCACGAAATCGACCGGCGTGCTGATCGCGCGCAGCGCGGTTTCCATCGCCTCAAGCTCGCGATTGCCCGATCCGGGTTGCAGCACATTGTCGACCTGTGCCTTCATCGCGTCACGGTCGGTCAGCGGCTGTGGCGGGACGACGAGGCGTTCGGCGGCGTTGATGTGCGTCATCCCGACGCGAACGCCGGGCCCCAGCCGGTCGATCAGTGCGAACATCAATTCGCGCACGCGCGGCAGGTGCGCGGCCATCGATCCCGAATTGTCGATGACGAACATGACGGTGCGGCCGCCATAAAGTGATGCAGGCTGGCCAAGGATGCGGACGGGCGCGGCTTCGCCATTGTCGCGCAGTTGCAGGAAGTGCGAGCGCCACACCGTTTTCGTCGCGACGTTCGCGCTGACCTGTGCCACGACCTGCGGATAGTCGGACGTGTCGATCGCATCGATCTTCAGCGCGGCGATGGCGGGGACGGGGGCGGCATCGGTCGATGCGATCAGCGGCGATCCGTCCTTTTCGAGTTCGGGAACCGAGCCGTCGTTGGTGAAGGATTTGCCAGCGATCGCCTTGCCGCCCACCGCCAGGATCGGGGTCCACAATTTTACATCCTCGATCCGCCCCTTGCCCGACAGATAGGCCGCCGCGCCGTTGGTCGGCAGATAGCTGAGCGATATGTCGCCGGTGATCGGACCCTGCCATTTGAGCAGCGAGACGCGCGTGCCGCCTCGATTTTCCGCGAACAGTTCGATCCGCACCGGCACGACCGGGTCGAGGCTGACCGAATAGCCCGCATCGGTCGGCTGGTCGGCGAAGACCGGGTCGAATGCCTGCCAGTCGCCATCGTCCTTGCGCGCGCGGATCCAATAGCGATAGCGCGGCAAGGGGCGGGCGAAGACCGTCGGCGGCGAGATCAGCAGCGGTTCGACGCGCGCCGCTGCGCGATCGACGCGGTCGCGCAGCGCGACGCTGCGCTTCCCCGCTTCCGCGCCCGGCCGGTCGCCATCGGCGTCGATCGCGGCGAGCAGCTCGCGCACCGGCTGTGGCACCTCAAGCCCCGTGGCGCGGATCGGTTCGGCGTCCTTCGGCCAGTCGGCATAGCGGATTTCAACGCGATAGCCCTGTTTTTCGATCAGCGCGGCAAGCAGCGCCGCCTTGTCGATCGCGTTGGCGGTGCGGAATTTCAGCGCGACATCGGGATCGAGCCGCCGATAGCGATAATCAGCCAGCGCCACCCGGTCGCGGACAAAGGCGAGTGCCGCTTCGGGCGTGGCGAGCGTGGGCGCGGCGGCGGTGACGGTGCGACCCGGCGCGTCGATGCTGTCGCGCGCCGCGGCGATCATCCGCAACAGATCGGCCTGGTCGGCAGGGGTGCGTGGTCCGAACCAGCCACAGCCGACCGGAATCGCCACGAGCAGCAGCACCAGCGTGCCGATCCCGATCAGCAGCCTGCGCATGCCGAACCCTGCCGCGATGCCCATCGTCCGATGCCCCCTCCGCACCCATTGGTCGGGGCAATATGACGGGTCCGAAACGGTTCGCCAACCATGGCGTCAACCCGTTCGTTCGATTGCGTTTTCTGATCCGCCGAGGGTTCCGAATCGGCGGCTTTCAGCGGGGGATATGGACGATGTCGGCGCCGGGTGCGATGTCGAGCATGTGTGCGCTGGGCGCGTCGATCGTCGCGGCGGCGGTATCGACCGTGCCGGTGCAGGCGCGAAATGCGGCCAGGGTGCCGGTTGCGATCAGCGAAGCGACGCCGCCGGTGGCGGTGGCCGTCAGCGTCATCGTTTGCGCGTCGCGGATCGTCGTCACCTGATCGGTGCGGGCGACCATGGTCGGGCCGCCGTCGAAAATATCGACATAGCCTTCATAGGTGAAGCCTTCACCCTCCAGCATGCGCATCGCGGCGCGGCCCGATGGGTGGGGCAGGCCGATGACGCTGCGCGCGGTTTCGCTGAGCATCGCGGTATAGATCGGATGTTTGGGCATCAGATCGGCGATGAACTGGTTGCCGTGGATCGCGTTGAATTCGTCCGCCTGCTGGAAGTTCATGCCGAAGAAGCGTCCCGCAATGCCGTCCCAGAAGGGGGAGCCGCCCGCTTCGTCGATCACGCCGCGCAGTTCGGCGAGGATGCGGTCGGCAAAGCGGGCGCGGTGCATGGCGATGAACAGATAGCGGCTGCGCGCGAGCAGCATGACAAGGCCGCCTGCCCGCTCGCTGGGGTGGAGGAACAGGCCGCCGACCTCGGTCGAGCCTTCCAGATCGTTGACCAGGCTCAATATTTCGGCGCGGAAACTTCGGCCGAGCGCCTCGCTGTGTTTGGTCACGGTGGCGATGCGATAGCTGTAGAAGGGCCAGCGCTGTCCGACATGGGTGAAGATCTGCGCGGTGCCGCGCACCTCCCCCGTCGCGGTGTTTTCGAGCACCAGCAGGAACAGTTCGTCGCGCAGGCCATCGTCGGTGCGGGCAAATGCCTCGGCGCTGCGATCGAGCTTCGCCTGCAGCGCCGGTTTTTCGGGCGGCAGGTTGGTGAAGCCGCCGCCGGTCAGCTTGGCCATTTCGTAGAGCGGCTGCAGGTCCGCTGGGCGCGAGGGACGGACGATGAAGCTCATATGCGGCCCCGTTCGATGATGCGCAGGATGGTGAGCGCCGACAGCGCGGCGCGTTCGCCCAGGCTGTCGGCGATCATGAATTCTTCGGCGCTGTGGATCGCGCCGCCGCGCACGCCCATCGTATCGACCACCGGCACGCCACAGGCGGCGATGTTGTTGCCGTCACACACCCCGCCGGTCGCGCGCCAGCCGATGTCGAGATCGAGGTCGGCGCCGGCCTGTCTGACCATGTCGAACAGGCGCCGGGCGGCGGGGTCGAGCGGCTTGGGCGGGCGGTTGAAGCCGCCATGGACGTCGATCGCGACATCATGATCGGCGCGCACGCTTGCCACCGCATCCTCGATCGCGGCGCTGGCGCTGGCGATCACATCGGCGCATGCGGGGCGGAAATTGATGCGGAGGATGGCAAGATCGGGGACGACATTGTTGGGCCCACCACCCTCGATCCGCGCCGGGTTGACCGACAGCGCATCGTCCGCGGCGGCGGCGAGGCGCAGCGCGATGTCGGCGGCGGCGACGATGGCGTTGCGCCCGTCGCGCGGATTGCGTCCGGCATGGGCGCTGCGTCCCTTTACGACGATCGAGAAATTGCCGGTGCCGCCACGCGCGCCTGCGAGCGTGCCGTCGGGCAGCGCGGGCTCATAGGTCAGCGCCGCGACCTTGCCCCGCGCCGCCCGTTCGATCAGCGCGGCGGAAGCGAACGAGCCGGTTTCCTCGTCGGAATTGATGACGACTTCATAGCCGAACCGGGCGGCCGCCGGGGTGGCTTCG
>CADEEK010000008.1 GCA_902826325.1 uncultured Sphingomonadales bacterium | reverse complement strand
CCCGGCGGCACGCGCGGCGATGTGCCCGCCGACGATGCGATCGAGGACGAATGGCGCACCTATTACGCCAGCATCTTCAACCCGGCGCGGGTGAAGGTGGCGGCGATGAAGAAGGAGATGCCGGTCCGCTATTGGCGCAACCTGCCCGAAACGATGCTGATCCGCCCGCTGATCGCCGCCGCAGGCGTGCGGGTCGACCGGATGGTGCAGGTCCAGCCGTCCGCCACGCCCGCGCCCGCGCCCGCCCGCGCCGATCGACCGGCGGCGGGCTTTGCGACGCTCGACGCGCTCTATGCCGCACTGGCGGCGCAGGATGTGCCGCCCTCTCCCGGCTTTTCCGACCGGGTCGTGTTCGGCGAAGGGCCGGTCGGCGCACGATTGATGCTGGTCGGCGAACAGCCGGGTGAGAAGGAGGATGAGGTCGGGCGGCCCTTTGTCGGACCGGCAGGGCAATTGCTCGACCGCTGTCTGGGCGAAGCGGGGATCGACCGGTCGCGCCTCTATCTCGCCAATGCGGTCAAGCGGTTCAAATCGGTGCCGCGCGGCAAGCGGCGGCTGCACCAAAGCCCCAGTGCGGGCGATGTGGCCCATTATCGCTGGTGGCTGGGCGAGGAGATCCGGCTGGTCGATCCGGCAGTGGTGGTGGCGCTGGGCGCGACGGCGGTGCATGCGCTGACCGGGCGAAGGCAGGCGCTGTCGCCGTTGCGCGGCCCGCCGCTGCCGCTCGACGGGCGCGCGCTGGTGGTGACGATCCATCCCAGCTTCCTGCTGCGCCTGCTCGACGCGCAGGGGCAGGCGATCGAACGGGCACGGTTCGTGCGCGAACTGGCGGCGGCGGACCGTCTGGCGGGCGATGGCGCAACCGCGCGCCGTGACAGCCGCGCGGCGCCCGGTTAAGGTATCGCCCGCAACCTTTTCCCCGACATTCCGGAGCCTGCATGTCCACCACCCGCCGCCAGTTCCTTGCCTCCACCGCCAGTCTGTTGGCGGCGCCCGCCCTGCCCGCTTTTGCCCGCCAGTCGGCGGCGGCGCAGAGCGGCGCGGGCGATGCCGGGGCGACGGCGCTGCTGGCCGCGATCGCCGAACAATTGCTGGCCGACGGGCCGGAAAGCGCCACCTCGCTCGGCATCGACAAGGGCGAACGCGCGGGCCTGCGCGCGCGGCTGTCGGACCGCAGCGTCGCCGGCATCGGCAAGGTCGCCGACGGGCTGCGCGCCCGCGTCGCACAGCTTGATGCGCTCGACCCCACAACGCTCGGCCCGCTGATGCGCACCAATGTCGAAGCGGTGCGGACCTCGCTTCAGCTCGGGCTGGACGGCTTTGCCTTTCCCTATGGCGATGTCGCGGTCGGCGGGTGGCGCAACGCGCCCTATGTCGTCGTCCAGAATGTCGGCGCCTATCTCGACATCCCGCGGTTCCTGGGCGACGAGCACAAGGTGGAGAGCGCGGCGGATGCCGACAGCTGGCTGGCGCGGTTCGACAGCTATGCCGACCAGCTCGACGGGGAGACCGAACGGCTGAAAATCGCGTTCGGCAGGGGCGTGATCGCGCCCGATTTCCTGCTCGACAAATGCCTGCGCCAGATCGCGCTCACCCGCGGCGCCGATCCCGCCAAATGGGATCTGCTCACCGATTTCACCGGCAAGGCCGCCGTCACCGGGCATCAGGCGGCCCAGGCCGCGCGGATCGCGGCGGGCCGGATCGCCCCCGCGCTCGACCGCCAGATCGCGGAATTGCGGCGTCACCGCGCCGCCGCCACCTCCGATGCCGGGGTGTGGAAATTCCCCGATGGCGAAGCCTATTATGGCTGGGCGCTGCGCGCGGCGACGACCACGACGATGACGCCGGACGAGGTGCATCGCACCGGGCTGGAGGAATTGCAGGCACTGCACGCCGAAATGGACACGATCCTGAAGGGTCAGGGCTATACCAGCGGCACGGTCGGCGCGCGGATGACCGCGTTGGGCAAGGACCCGCGCTTCCTTTATCCCGATACCGATGCGGGGCGCGCGGAAATCCTGCAGTTCATGACCCGGACCATCGCCGATATGCGGGCGAAAATGCCCCGGGCGTTTCACACGCTCGTGCGCGGCAATGTCGAGGTCAAGCGGCTGCCACTGGCGGAGGAACCCGGCGCACCCGGCGCCTATGGCGGGGCGGGGTCGATCGACGGCACGGTGCCGGGGCGCGTGTGGCTGAACCTGCGCACCACCGCGCTGCATTCGAAGTTCAGCCTGGCGACGCTCGCCTATCATGAAGGCATTCCGGGCCATGCTTGGCAGGGGGAATATACGTTCCGCCTGCCGTTGGTCCGCTCGCTGCTGGCGTTCAACGCCTATAGCGAGGGCTGGGCGCTCTATGCCGAACAGCTGGGCGCGGAGCTCGGCGCCTATGACGACAATCCGATCGGGCGGCTCGGCTATTTGCAGAGCCTTGCCTTTCGCGCGTGCCGCCTGGTCGTCGATACCGGGCTGCATGCGAAACGCTGGACGCGCGAACAGGCGGTCGCATGGTTCGCGACCACCAACGGGTCGCCGATCGAGGAGGTCAGCGGCGAGGTCGACCGCTATTGCTCATGGCCGGGCCAGGCGTGCGGCTACAAGATCGGGCACAGCGCGATCAACCGGCTGCGCACCAGGGCACGGCGGGAATTGGGCGATCGTTATGATTTCCGGGCGTTCAACGATGCCGTGGTGCTGGGCGGCGGGGTGCCGATGTCGGTGCTGGAACATGTCATCGACCGCCATATCGCGGAGCGGAAGGTTTAAGCGGCCTTCAACCAACACCGCCCCCCTGCGAAAGCGGGGGTCCAGCGCAGCAAAGGACGTGCGGTGCGACCCTGGGCGCCGACTTTCGCAGGCGCGCGGTTCATGCCCGATCGACCGACCTCTACCGCGCCTGCGCCCCCTGCCCCTCGGGCACCATCCCCGCGCCGCCGCTGGCGCCCGCTTCGTCGGACGCCGCCGACGGGCTGGGCGAAGCGACTGGCGGGGCGGTCCATGCCGCTCGACCCAGTTCGATGCGTCCACGCGGCAACGCTTCGGGCATTTCGTCGCGGATAAAGGCGAGCATCGCTTCGCGCAGGTCACAGCGCAGGTCGAAGGTGGTGGGCGCGTCCGCCGCCGTCGCCAGCACGCGCACCTCGATCGCATCAGGCCGCGTGTCCGTCACCTGCAGCACGAAGATGCGCCCGTCCCAGCGCGGATTGGCGCGCACGATCTGTTCGAACTTCGCGCGCAGCCGGGGGATGTCGGCGGTGGGATCGAGCCAGAAAAAGGCCGAGCCGAGCAACTGGCTGTTCGATCGCGTCCAGTTCTCGAAACTCTGGTCGAGAAAGCGGGAGATCGGCACCACCAGCCGCCGTTCGTCCCAGATGCCGATGACGACATAGGTCAGGCGGATTTCCTCGATCTTGCCCCATTCGCCGTCAACGATCACGACATCGTCGATGCGGATCGGTTCGGTGAACGCCATCTGGATCCCGGCGATCAGGTTCTTGAGCGCAGGCTGTGCCGCCGCGCCGATCGCCAGCCCCGCCAGCCCCGCCGACGCCATCAGCGTCACGCCGACCGCGCGCACGCTGGGGATCGACAACAGCATCAGGCAGATGGTGATGAAGCCGACGACGAACACGCCGATGCGGCTGAGGATGGCGCTGCGCGTGCGCCGCCGCCGCGCACGCAGATTGTCGCTGACCGAAATATCGCTGGCGAGCTCGATCGCCTTGCTGGTTGCGCGGATCAGGCGGATCGCGACCCAGCCGATCAGCAGCGGCACGATCATCCCCGCCGCCTGTGTCCAGATCGCATCGGCCCAGGGTTCAAGGTGCAACGCGCCGCGCACAATGGCGAGCGCGATCGCGATCGCCACCCAGCGCGCCGGTCGCTGCGCGGCATCGACGAAGATGTCGTCGATCGAATCCGGGGTCCGTGCCGCGATGCGCCGCAACAGCCGGATCGCGATCCAGTGCACGCCAAGCGCGATCAGGATCGCGGCGGCGACGAACAGGCTGTCGATCACCGGGACCGGCAGGCCCCAGCTTGCTGAATTGAATTCGGGCATGTTTTTGGCAACCGCCGGTCCGGCATCGCCTATGCCGCCGAACCGCCGACCTTTGTCGTTGTGGCGGCCAAAGTCTAAGCCAGGTCGGCGCCGCGGTTCAACCGGTGATCTGTCCACGCGCCGGGACGGCGTCGGGCAAGGGCGCCAGGTCCGGTTCGACAAACCCCCGCCGCGCGGCGACCGAAAACAGCAAGTCACGGCTGTAGAAGCGCAGCGGCCAGTCGCGGCGCCCGACGTCACTCGCCAGCAGCGCGTTCACATCGGCGGTCAGGTCGCCGCGCGCCCGCGTCGCCGCAAACCATCGCACGCCCGCAAGATAAGCGCGCGTGATCGTGTCGTGATAGCCCTGGCCATCGTCATTGACCCCGCCGACGCTTTCGTTGAACCGCGCGATCGCCACGCCCAGCCCGCCATCCACGTCGAAATCGGGACGGCGCGTCAGCAGGTGGAAACAGGCGGCAAGATGCGCCTCATGCGTCCAGTCGGCGCGGGTCAGCGTGCAGGCGAGCAGGCCATCGCCCAGACGGGCGATGGCGGCATCGTCAGCAAAGAAACGGATCGGCGGGCAGGTCATGATCGGGCCTTGTGTCAAAGCCCGATCACGAAAACCGGGCGGGTCAGGCGACCTCGGCGGCGCCCTGCTGGCTTTGCGGCGCGGCCTGGCGCACGCCTTCGTCGACATGCTCGGCGAACTGGGTGAAGTTGGCGACGAATTCGTCGACCAGCTTCGCCGCCGTCACGTCATATTCGGCGCCATCGGCCCAGGCTGCGCGCGGATCGAGCATGTTCGGGTCGATATCGCCGACCGCCACCGGCACCATGAAGCCGAAATTTGGATCGCGACGGAATTCGGCATTTTTCAGGCTGCCGTCCAGCGCCGCGTTGAGCAGCGCGCGCGTCACCTTGATCGGCATCCGCTTGATCCCCGGCATCGTCGCCTTGCCGCCGCTCCAGCCGGTATTGACCAGCCAGCAATCGACCCCGCCCTTGGCGATCCGGTCCTTGAGCAGATTGCCATAGATTGACGGGTGACGCGGCATGAACGGCGCGCCGAAACAGGTCGAAAAGGTCGCCGAAGGTTCGGTGACGCCGATCTCCGTCCCCGCGACGCGCGCGGTATAGCCCGACAGGAAATGATACATCGCCTGTTCCGGCGTCAGCTTGGCGATCGGGGGCAGCACGCCATAGGCATCGGCGGTCAGAAAGATGATGTTGCGCGGCACCGGGCCCAGATTTTCCGCGCTGGTGTTCGGAATGAATTCCAGCGGATAGGAACCGCGGCTGTTTTCGGCGAGCGAATTGTCGTTGAAATCCAGCTCGCGCGTCGTCGCATCCATCACGACATTTTCGAGCACCGTGCCGAACCGCTTCGTCGTGGCATAGATTTCCGGTTCGGCCTCGGCCGACAGGTTGATCATCTTGGCATAGCAGCCGCCCTCGAAATTGAAGACCGCGGTGTCGGACCAGCCATGTTCATCATCGCCGATCAGCGTGCGGCTGGCATCGGCGGACAGCGTCGTCTTGCCGGTGCCCGACAGGCCGAAGAACACCGCCGTATCGCCGTCCGGGCCGATATTGGCCGAACAATGCATCGGCATGATCCCGTCGAGCGGCAGCAGATAGTTGAGCAGGCCGAACACCGATTTCTTCATTTCGCCCGCATAGGCGGTGCCGCCGATCAGGATCAGCTTTTCGGAGAAATTGACCGCGATCACCGTTTCGGTGCGGCAGCCATGGCGCGCGGGATCGGCGCGGAAGCTGGGCAGGTCGATGATCGTATATTCGGGCGAAAAGCCCGCCAGTTCGGATTCCTCGGGCCGGCACAACAGCGTGCGGATGAACAGGCTGTGCCAGGCATATTCGTTGACGACGCGCACCTTGACGCGATGCGCGGGCTGCGACCCGCCATACAGGTCCTGCGCGAACAGCGTATCCTTGGTGCCCAGATGCGCCAGGAAATCGGCCTTGAGCGCGGCGAACGCCTCCGGCGTCATCGCGCGGTTGGTGTCGCCCCACCAGATGCTGTTTTCGGTTTCGGCATCGCGGACGAAGAATTTGTCCTTGGCGCTGCGGCCGGTGTGCTTGCCGGTTTCCACCACCAGCGGTCCGTCCTTGGCCAGTCGCCCCTCGCCACGCTGCACGGCCTGTTCGACCAGCGGCGCGGTCAGCAGGTTCCAGTGGACCGTGGCGGTGGTCACACCCAGATTGTCGAGACCGATGTCGGGCTTACGCTCAGTCAAATCCTATCTCCCTGTCGCCGCAGGTCGATTGCCGCGGCCGAAAACACATTGTGTAACTATCGCATAGGCAAGGGGTGGAAGCACGGTCAATGGCAGTAACCGGTGTCAACGATTGAGCAGCGTCAATCGATCCGCTAAGACTCGCGCGATGATGTCCCGTTCCGCGACGATAGCCGCATGAGCGCAACCATTGCGCTGGTCGATGACGACCGCAACATCCTGACGTCCGTTTCGATTGCGTTACAGGCGGAAGGGTTCGCGACGCGCGTCTATTCGGACGGCGATGCCGCGCTCAAGGCATTGCTCGACAATCCGCCCGATCTCGCCGTGCTGGACATCAAGATGCCGCGCATGGACGGGCTGGAGCTGTTGCGCCGGATGCGCGAAAAGCTGACCACGCCGGTCATCTTCCTGACCAGCAAGGACGACGAGCTGGACGAGGCGCTGGGGCTGGCGATGGGCGCCGACGACTATATCGCCAAGCCGTTCAGCCAGCGGCTGCTGATTGCCCGCATCCGCGCCATCCTGCGCCGGGCCGAGGCGAATGCCGCGCCCGCCGGGGCCGAGGCGGGTGAGGAAACGCAGCCCGCGCTCGAACGCGGCAACCTCAATATGGACCCGGCGCGGCACAAGGTGACGTGGAAGGGCGACAATGTGACGCTGACCGTCACCGAATTCCTGATTCTGGAAACGCTGGCGGTGCGCCCCGGCATCGTCAAGACGCGCAATCAGCTGATGGATGCCGCCTATCAGGACGACATCTATGTCGATGACCGGACCATCGACAGCCATATCAAGCGGGTGCGGCGCAAATTCCGCCAGGTCGATCCCCGGTTCGACGCGATCGAGACGCTGTATGGCGCCGGATACCGTTTCTCGGAAGACTGAGCGCGAGGGGCGCGAGGAGCGCGACCTGTCGCTGCGCTGGTCCGGCCGGGTCAGCCTCACGGCGCGCATCCTGGCGGTCAATATCTTTGCGCTGGCGATGCTGGCGGGCGGTTTCTTCTATCTCGACAGCTATCGCGCGCGCATCGTCGACAGCCGCGTCGACCGGGCAAGCCGGGAGGCGATGCTGGTGGCCCAGGCGCTCGCCGCCACCCCGGCGGCGGAACACCGCCAGCTGATCGCCAATGTCGCGCGCAGCAGCGGGGTGCGCATCCGCATCTATGACCGCACCGGCCGCGCGACGATCGACAGCCGTGCCATGGGCATCAACAATGTCGTGCTGCGCGATCCCGACAAGGACCCGTGGAACCAGAGCGCGGCGCGCCTGCTCGACGCGATCATCGACACGGTCGCCGGGGCGGCTCGCGTGGCGCAGTTTCGCGAACGGCCGCATGATCGCGGGCTGGACTGGCCCGATCTGCGCGCCGTGTTCGCGGGGGGCGGCCCGTCGGCGAGCGTGTGGCGCGCGCCCGACCGCACCCCGGTCATCACCGCCGCCGCGCCGTTCGGCACGCAGGGCGCGGTATTCACCACGGTCAATGCGCGCGACATCACCCAGACGGTGCGGATCGAACGCTTCCGCCTGGGGGTGGTGCTGGCCCTCACCGTCGGCCTGTCGATCTTTCTCTCGCTGTTCCTCGCGCGAACGATCGTCCGCCCGCTGCGCCGCCTCGCCCGTGCCGCGGTGCGCGTGCGCCTCGGCCGCGCGCGCGAGGTGGTGGTGCCGCGCCTGCCCGACCGGCGCGACGAGATCGGCGACCTGGCGCGGTCGCTGTCGGACATGAGCCATGCGCTGCGCGCGCGGATCGACGCGACCGAGGCCTTTGCCGCCGATCTGGCGCACGAACTCAAGAACCCGCTCGCCTCGCTGCGGTCGGCGGTCGACAGCCTCGCCAGTGTCCGCGATACGCAATTGCAGGAACGGCTGCTGGCGATCGTGCGCGACGATGTCCATCGACTCGACCGGCTGATCACCGACATTTCCGACGCCTCGCGCCTCGACGCGCAGCTCAGCCGCGCCAAGTTCGATCCGATCGACCTTGCCGCGATGCTGGCGGGGCTAGTCGAACAACATGGCGCGCGCGGCAACGATCGCGACGTCCGCCTGCGCTTCGACATGCCGCCCGGGCCCGCGCCGCTGGTGATGGGCGAAGGGATGCGGCTGGAACGGGTGTTCGAAAACCTGATCGACAATGCGGTGTCCTTTTCGCCCGCTGGCGGACTGGTCGCGCTGTCGCTGCTGACCAGCGGCGAGATGGTCGAGGCGCGCGTCGAGGATGAGGGGCCGGGCGTGCCCGACGCCGCGCGCGAGACTATCTTTCGCCGGTTCCATTCGGTGCGCCCGGATGGCGAGGCGTTCGGGCGCCATTCGGGCCTTGGGCTTGCCATCGCGCGCACCATCGTCGAAGGCCATCAGGGCACGATCGGGGTCGAATCGCGGGAGGACCGCATCCATGGCGCGCGCTTCGTCGTGCGCCTGCCGCTGGTCCAGCCGGGCTGAAATCGAAAGGGATCGCACGCGCATATGCCCGCCTTGTCTTCCGAAACGCTCCACGCCTCCTGCGTCGCGATCGACGGGCGCGCCGTGCTGATCGAGGGGCGATCGGGCGAGGGCAAGTCCGATCTGGCGCTGCGGCTGATCGATCGCGGGGCGGTCCTGGTGTCGGACGATTATACGATCTGCACGCGCGTTGCCGGGGTCGTCCATGGATCGGCGCCCGCCAATATCGCCGGGCGGATCGAGGTGCGGGGCCTCGGCATCCTGACCCTGCCGCATGTCGAGCGCGCGCCGGTCGCGCTGATCGTCACCATCCTCGATTCGCCGCCGCGCATGCCGGAGGGGCCACGCACCCATCGCATCGCCGGGGTCGACATCCCCCAGGTGGCGTTGCCGGCGCTGGAACCATCGGCGCCGGTCAAGGTCGAACTGGCGCTGAAGCATCTTGCCGGGGACGCGGGATGAGCAGGCATCGCTCGCAACCGATCCTGCTCGTCACCGGCATGTCGGGCGCGGGCAAGTCGACGGTGCTGCGCACGCTGGAGGATCTGGGGTGGGAGGTGGTCGACAATCTGCCGCTGCTGCTGCTCAACCGCCTGCTCGACACCGAACCGGCGGAGGGTGCCGACGGCGACGACCGGCCACTCGCGATCGGCATCGGCGCGCGCACGCGGGGGTTCGACGCCGACAGCATCGTGCGGCGGATCAAGAAGCTGCGCGACGATCGCGGCTATGACATCGGCACGCTGTATCTCGACTGTTCGGGGGCCGAGCTCGCCCGCCGCTACAATGAGACGCGCCGCCGACACCCGCTGGCGCAGGATCGTCCGGCGGGCCAGGGCATCACGCGCGAGCGCGAATTGCTCGAACCGCTGCGCCGCTGGGCCAACCGGCTGATCGACACCACCGCGCTGACCGCCAACGATCTGGCGCAGAATATCCGCGAAGCCTTTTCGGGCGAACGCCCCAGCGGCCCGGTGCTGTCGGTGATGTCGTTCGGCTTTGCGCGCGGCGTCCCGGCCAATGCCGATCTGGTGCTCGACATGCGGTTCCTGCGCAACCCGCACTGGGTCGATGCGCTGCGCCCCGGCACCGGGCGCGACGCCGATGTCGCCGCCTATATCGCCGACGACCCGGCCTATGCCGATGCGCTGGAACGGATCGAAGGCCTGATCCTCACCCTGCTCCCCCGCTATGCGGCGGAGGGCAAATCCTATGTCACCCTGGCATTTGGCTGTACCGGTGGAAGACACCGGTCGGTCCATGTCGCCGAACGCATCGCCGGGGTGTTGCGCGACGCAGGATTTTCGCCCACGGTGACGCATCGTGACTTGCAGACCGCGCCGCAGGACTCGCTGGAGGGGCCGCAGGCTGCAAGGTGAACCGCATGGGACAAGTGGTGGAATGATCGGTCTGGTACTCGTGACGCACGGGCGGCTCGCGGAGGAGTTCGTCGTCGCGATGGAACATGTGGTGGGCAAGCAGGACCGCATCGCCACCATCTCGATCGGCCCCGAGGATGATATGGAGGGGCGCCGCGCGGACATCGCCACGGCGATCGGCGCGGTCGATGCGGGCCGCGGCGTCATCGTGCTGACCGACCTGTTCGGGGGCACGCCGTCCAACCTGTCGATCTCGCTGATGGAAGCGGGGCGGATCGAGGTGATCGCGGGGATCAACCTGCCGATGCTGATCCGCCTGGGCGGCGCGCGCAAGACGATGAAAGTCACCGAAGCCGTCGCCGCCGCGCGAGAGGCGGGGCGCAAATATATCACCGTCGCGTCCGAAGTGCTGGGGGAGGCCGCCGCTTGAGCCAGGTCAGCCGCACCGTCCTGATCGGCAACCGCCGGGGCCTGCACGCCCGCGCCAGCGCCAAATTCGTCACCCTCGCCTCATCCATGCCGTGCGAGCTGACGGTCGAAAAGGACGGCAATGCCGTCACCGGCACCTCGATCATGGGCCTGATGATGCTGGGCGCGGCAATGGGCGACACGATCACGATCAGCGCCATGGGCGCCGGCGCCGAGGACGCGGTGTCGAAGCTGGTCGAGCTGGTCGAGGACCGTTTTGGCGAGGATTGACCCGTTTCGCATGCGGGCGACGGGCGACGGGATCGCGCGACCATATTCGCCATGACGTCCATTATGGGCACCGTGCGCGGGGCATTGCTGTCCATCGCCCTCTGTTCTGCCGCCATGCCGGCATTGGCCGAGACTGGCGAAGACGACGTGCCGGACATGTGGGATTTACAGCGTGCCGGCCTGGACCCGTTGCCGGATGCGCCCGTCGCGGGGGTGCAGGTCCAGCGGATCAGCGGCCATGCCTATCTTCTGTCCATGCCGTCGATCGAGCTGCGGCGGAACGCAGCCGGCCAGGTTGATTTGACGATCTTCCATATGGGCAACCGGCGGACGATCGAAATCGATCCGGCGCAATGGGACGAGTTGAAGGTGATGTCCGCGATCTCGCTCGCGCCATATGACGAGAAGGAGCGCAAGCAGATCCGTCGTCATCTGCACCGGTTTCGCAAGATATCATGTCACGGTGAATATGCGCTGGCCGAAGCACAATTCGACGGCCGCCCGATGCGTCGCCAAGCCAATTCCTGCGCCGGTCCCGGCACCGCTCGCCCGTTTCGCTATATCCATGCGATCGCGCGGCTGGCGCTGGGATCGTTTCCCGAATGCCGCGCGATGATGCAGGCAGATCACCCCTCGTTTGCGCTCATGAAATGCGCCAGCGCGTTCGGCTGGAAGGCAACCCCCGAATATCGCGACCTTGAATCGCGCTATGATTCGCGCCAACGCTGACGCCCATGCCCCGCGAAATCACCGCCTTTTCCAATCCGCTGGTCAAGCGCGTCCGCAGCTTGCGCGACAAGAAGCATCGCCGTGACGAGGGGCTGTTCCTGGCCGAAGGGCTGCGCATCCTGACCGAGGCGCGTGAAGCCGGGGTGCTGCCCGAATATCTGTTCTTCGCCAAGGGGCACGAAACCCATGCGCTCGCCGCGACGTTGATCGCGGCGACCGAGGCGGGCGGGGGCGAGGCGATCGCGACCGACAGCGACATCCTGTCCAAATTGTCGGGCAAGGACAATCCGGGCGCGGTCGTCGGCGTCTATCGCGAATTGCCGACCACGCTCGACCGGATCGACCGGACGCGCGCGCCGATCTGGCTGGTCGCCGAACGGCTGCGCGATCCGGGCAATCTGGGAACGATCTTGCGCACCGCCGACGCGGTGGGGGCGGGCGGACTGATCCTGGTCGACGATTGCGTCGATCCGTTCAGTGTCGAGGCGGTGCGCGCGAGCATGGGCGCATTGTTCACCATTCCGATCGCGCGGGCGCCCTGGG
Source organism: uncultured Sphingomonadales bacterium (assembly GCA_902826325.1). Taxonomy (GTDB): domain Bacteria; phylum Pseudomonadota; class Alphaproteobacteria; order Sphingomonadales; family Sphingomonadaceae; genus Sphingomonas. The sequence goes on along the minus strand of CADEEK010000008.1, from coordinate 18,565 downwards.
CGCAGTTCCACGACTGGCTGCGCGCGGGGCCGGGCCAGCTGGTCGGCCTCGCGCTGGACGGGGCGGTCGATTATCGCGCGCCCGATTTCACGCCGCCGGTATTCCTGTTCACCGGCAACGAGGCACAGGGGCTGCCCCCCGATTATGCCGCCGCCTGCGACCTGCGGGTCAAGATCCCGATGCACGGCAAGGCCGACAGCCTGAACGCCGCCGTCGCCACCGCCGTGATGGCCTATCGCGTGCTCGACCGCCTGTCGCCGCACGGATGAATTGACTGGTTTCGACTGTTCTCCGGAACGATCCTGCGTTGCATGCATGCAACATGGGCCGCGCCGATCCGACGCACCGAATGGGAACAAAAGCCGATTCCATGCGTCGAACCGGGCAAGTCTGGAGATGAGCCGATGTTTTACGACACGACCCCCTTCACCGCCGCCAAGAGCGGCTATCGCGTTGCCTTTCGCCCCGGCGAACAGAATATCTGCCCGGGCTGTGGCCAGTCGCACTGGACGATCGGCCGGATGAGCGCCGAATGTGCCTTTTGCGCCACGGCGTTGCCGATCAACAACAGCGGCATGGTCGGCACCGGCCTCATCCGGGTCAGCGCTCCGCCGCAGCCGCTTGCCGCCTGAATGTTGCGGGCGGCTTGGTAAGCCGCCCGCCGCGCGCTATGGCGCGGCGCATGACCGCCGCGCCACTCACCCTCTACAACAGCCTCACCCGCTCGCTCGAACCGTTCGCGCCGGTCGATCCGGCCAGGGGCGTGCGCGTCTATTCGTGCGGGCCGACGGTCTATAGCGACCCGCATCTCGGCAATCTGCGCGCCTATGTCTTTACCGATACGCTTTCGCGCGTGCTGCGGTGGAAGGGTTATCCGCTCACCCATGTCGTCAACATCACCGATGTCGGCCATCTGACCTCCGACGCCGATGCGGGCGAGGACAAGATGGAGGCGGCGGCGAAAAAGCGCGGCCTGAGCGCCTGGGACATTTCGCGCCATTACGCCGATATCTTCCGCCGCAACCTGCGCGACCTCAACATCCGCACGCCCGATCACATGCCGCTGGCCACCGATTATGTGCCCGCGATGATCGAATTCGCCAGGGGCATTGCGGACAAACATTGCTACCGGCTCGACAGCGGCCTTTATTTCGACAGCAGCACCGTGCCCGATTACGGCAGGCTGTCGGGCGGGCAGGACGATGCCGGGGAAGGCCGGATCGACAGCGTCGCGGGCAAGCGCCATCCGCAGGATTTCGCGATCTGGCGCAACACGCCGCCCGGCGAAACGCGCCAGATGGAATGGGATTCGCCCTGGGGCCGCGGCGCCCCTGGCTGGCACCTCGAATGTTCGGTGATGAGCGCGCAGCTGCTCAGCTTGCCGTTCGACATCCATACCGGCGGGATCGACCATCGCGAAATCCATCACGTCAACGAAATCGCGCAGAATCAGGCGCATTGCGGCTGCGGCGAGGCCCATCCGGTCGCCGCCGACTTTACCGGCGCGAACATCTGGATGCACAATAATTTCCTGGTGGATCGCGGCGGCAAGATGTCGAAGTCGAAGGGCGGGATCGCCACGCTCGACGCGCTGGTGGCAAAAGGGGTTCACCCCCTCGCCTATCGCCTCATGTGCCTCAGCGCCCATTATCGCAGCGAGCTGGAGTTTAGCGGCGAAAACCTGCTCGCCGCGCTCGTCCGCCTGCGCCGCCTGGTCCTCGCCGCCGAAAAATTCCGCGCCGCCGAGGGCAAGAGCGGCGGCGATGCCGGATCGTATCTCGACCGGCTGGATGCCGCGATGTCCGACGATCTCAACACGCCGCGCGCCTTGCCCGTGCTCGAGGAACTGCTCGCCGACAAGCGGCTGGACGGCGATGCGCGGCTGATGGCGCTGGCGCAGTTCGACGCCGCGCTCGGCCTCGACCTGATGGCGCTGACTCGCGCCGATCTGCGCGTGCGCCCCGCCGATGCGCTGGTGAGCGAAGCGGAGATCGAAGCGCGCCTCGCCCAACGGCGCGAAGCGCGCGCGGCCAAAGACTTCGCGCGATCCGATGCGATCCGCGACGAACTGACCGGTGCGGGGGTCGAGGTGATGGACGGCGATCCGCTGGGTTGGGACTGGAGAATCGAATTATGAAAGCCGTGCTGCCCGCCCTCGCCCGCCCGCTGATCGAGGCGCAACTGCCCGACGGGCTCGACCTGCACTGGTTCACCAATCATGCGGAGGCGGCGGCGATGGTCGCCGATGCCGACATCGCCTGGGTCGATATGAAACGGCCCGACTGGACCGGCGCGGCGGCGGCGCAGGGCGCGCGGCTCAAATGGCTGTTCACCGTCTATGCCGGGATCGATGCGTTCGACGTGCCCTTGCTGCGGCAGCGCGGCACGGTGCTGACCAACGGCGTCGGCATCGCCACCGTGCCCGTCGCCGAATATGCCGTGCTGGGCATGCTCGCCGCCGCCAAGCGTTTCGATCAGGTCGTTCGCATGGCCGACCGGCAGGAATGGACCACCACCGCACCCGGCACGGTCGAACTGTTCGACAGCCGCGCGCTGATCGTCGGCCATGGCACGATCGGACAGCTGATCGGGCAGCGGCTGCGCGCTTTCGGGGTGGACGTCACCGGCGTCACCCGATCGGGCCGCGACGGCACGCTGAACCCGGATCAGTGGCGCGCGCGCATCGGCGAGTTCGACTGGCTGATCCTCGCCGCGCCCTCCACCGCACAGACCGCCGCGATGATCGGCGCGGCGGAGCTGGCGGCGATGAAGCCCGGCGCGTGGCTGATCAACATGGCGCGCGGCGACATGGTCGATCAGGATGCGCTGATCGCCGCGCTGGCGACGGGGCGGATCGGCGGCGCATTCCTCGACGTCACCGATCCCGAACCGCTGCCCCCCGGCCACCCGCTATGGACGGCGCCCAACGTCATCCATTCGATGCATTTGTCGGGCCGGTCGACCCAGCGCATGTTCGCGCGCGCCACCGCCCTGTTCGTCGAGAATTGCAATGCGTTCATGGCCGGTCGCCCGATGCGCAACGTCGTCGATCTCGACGCAGGCTATTAGCGCGGCTACTGGGTTGCTGAGCGCGGCACCTGCCCGCTCCCCCGCCCGGCCACCCATTTCAGAATATCCTGCCGATGGGTGGCCGGGCGGGGGAGCGGGCAGGTGCCGCGCTCAGCAAAGCTCAACGACGGACACGCCGCATGATCCTGGTCATCGACAATTATGACAGCTTCACCTGGAACCTCGTCCACTATCTGATGGAACTGGGCGCCGAGGTGAAGGTGGTGCGCAACGACGCGCTGACCGCGGGTGAGGCGATTGCCAGCAACGCCCAGGCGTTCCTGATTTCGCCGGGTCCCTGCACGCCCAATGAAGCGGGCATCAGCCTCGACCTGGTCGCGGCCTGTGCCGATGCGGGCAAGCCGCTGCTCGGCGTATGCCTGGGCCATCAGGCGATCGGCCAGCATTTCGGCGGCCGCGTGGTGCGCGGCGGGCTGATGCACGGCAAGACCAGCGCGATCGCGCATGACGGCACCGGACTGTTCGACGGCCTGCCCTCCCCGTTTACCGCCACGCGCTATCACTCGCTGATCGTCGAGGATATTCCCGACATGCTGACCGTCAACGCGACGGCATCGGACGGCAGTGTGATGGGCTTTCGCCATCGCGAGCTGCCGATCCATTCGGTGCAGTTCCACCCCGAAAGCATTGCCACCGAACATGGCCATGCGATGCTCGCCAACTTCCTCAACATCGCCGGGATCGCGGCCAGGGCCGCAGCATGAGCGGAACGCATATCCTGCCCGACCCCGCCGCGCCGCTGCCGCGCGAAGCGGCGGCACAGGCCTTTGCCGATATCCTCGACGGCGCCGCATCGGACCAGGCAATCGAATCCTTCCTGGTCGCCCTGTCCGAACGCGGCGAAACCAGTGTCGAGATCGCCGAAGCGGCGCGCGCGATGCGCCAGCGGGTGATCCCCGTCCGCGCACCCGCCAACGCCATTGACGTGTGCGGCACCGGCGGCGATGGCCAGCATACGCTCAACGTGTCGACCGCGGTTGCCATCGTCGTCGCGGCGAGCGGCGTGCCGGTGGCCAAGCACGGCAACCGCGCCGCCTCGTCAAAGGCGGGCGCGGCAGACACGCTGGAGGCGCTGGGCCTCGATCTCGATCGTGCCGCGGCCAATGCCGAAGCGCATTTGAACGACCTTGGCATCGCCTTTCTGTTCGCCGCGAAATATCATCCGGCGCTCGGCCGCATCGCGCCGATCCGCAAGCGGATCGGGCGGCGGACGATCTTCAACCTGATGGGGCCGCTCGCCAATCCCGCCGGGGTCGCGCGGCAGATGATCGGGATCGCGCGGCCCGATTACGTCCCCGTCTATGCCGATGCGCTGCGCCAGCTCGACGCGACCGCCGCCGCGGTGGTGGCGGGTGAGGAAGGGCTGGACGAATTGTCGCCGCAGGGCGCCAGCATCGCCGCCTGTATCGGCGATGTCAGCCTGCCCGAACGGATTGTGCCACAGGATGCGGGCCTGTCCCGCCATCCGCTGTCGGCGCTGCGCGGCGGCGATGCGGCGCACAATGCCGCGGCCCTGCGCGCCTTGCTGCAGGGCGAGACCGGCGCCTATCGCGACGCGGTGCTGCTCAACGCCGCCGCCGCGCTGGTGGTGGCGGGCGAGGCCGCAAACCTGCGCGACGGCGCGGAGGAAGCCGCCGAGACGATCGACAAGGGGCTTGCCAACGCGCTGCTCAACTGCTGGATCGCCGCCGCATGAGCACGATGCTGGACACGATCCTGGACACCAAGCGCGACGAGGTGATCGCGCGCAAGGCGATGACGTCGCTGTCCGACCTGCAGGCGCGCGCGGCGTCGCAGACCCCGCCGCGCGGCTTTCGCGCCGCGCTCGATGCCAAAGCCGCCGCCGGATACGGCCTGATCGCGGAGATCAAGAAGGCATCGCCGTCCAAGGGACTGATCCGGCCCGATTTCGATCCGCCCGCCCATGCCCGCGCCTATGCCGCAGGCGGCGCCGCCTGTCTGTCCGTCCTGACCGACGCGCCCTATTTTCAGGGGCATGAGGATTTTCTGGTCGCCGCGCGCGCGGCCTGTCCGCTGCCCGTGCTGCGCAAGGATTTCATGGTCGATCCCTGGCAGGTGCTGGAGGCGCGGGCGATCGGCGCCGATGCGATCCTGATCATCGTCGCCGCGCTCGACGATGGCGCGATGGCGGAGATCGAGGATGCGGCGATCGGCCTTGGCATGGATGTGCTGGTCGAGGTGCACGACGAAGCCGAGCTGGATCGCGCGCTGGCGCTCAGATCGCGGCTGATCGGCGTCAACAACCGCAACCTCAAGGACTTCACCGTCTCGTTCGACCGCACCTATGAACTGGTCGGGCGTGCGCCCGAAGGCTGCACCTTCGTCGCCGAATCCGGCCTGTCCGCCCCCGCCGATCTCGATGCGATGGCGCAACATGGCGTGCGCTGCTTCCTGATCGGGGAGGCGCTGATGCGCCAGCGCGATGTCGAGGCGGCGACGCGGGCGATGATCGGTTGAGCGGCCTCACCCATCTCGACGCCGACGGCGCGGCGCACATGGTCGATGTCGGGGGCAAGGCGCCGACGCAGCGACAGGCGGTCGCCACCGGGCGGATCGCCATGTCGGTAGCGGCGGCCGCCGCGATCCGCGACGGGCTGGTGAAAAAGGGCGATGTGCTCGCCGTCGCGCGCGTCGCGGGGATCATGGCGGCGAAACGGACCAGCGAGCTGATCCCGCTATGTCACCCGCTGGCGCTGACCAAGGTCGCGCTGGACCTGGCCCCCGACGATAATGGCGTCACCGCCACCGCGACCGTCGCGCTGACCGGGCGGACCGGGGTGGAGATGGAGGCGCTGACCGCCGTGTCGGTCGCGCTGCTGACCATCTATGACATGGCGAAGGCGCTCGACAGGGAAATGGAAATCGGCGCGATCCGCCTGCTCGCCAAATCGGGCGGCAAATCGGGCGACTGGGCGTCAACAAAGGGTTAACGCCCTCTCCACCGCAATGGCTCAGCAATTGTTGATCCGTGCGCCGCGATGATGATCGCGACGAATGGGGGCAATATGACCGTTTCAGCCAGGTCCGTGGTATTTTCACTGTCGGACGATCTCGACCTGTCCCCCCTCCCCCCGGGCGCGGCGAGCGACGCCGCGCCCGCCATTTTTCGCGGCGACGCGGCGCAGCATAGCGGCTTTGTGCATCGCATCACGGCGGCGGGCGCGATCCTGACCATGGCGGGCTCGGTTGCGCGTGGCGCGCGCGGCGCGATCGAACTGCCGTTCGGCATCGCCGCGCAAGGGGCGTTCGAGCATGGGTTCGACAGCGAGGATGCAACGGCCAGCGCCTTTCGTTTCGACGCGCCGCTCGACGTCGTCGGCGCGCTTGCCCGATGCCTTGCCGCGCTGCCCGCCGAACGGCGCCAGATCCCGCGCATCGAATTGCGCCAGCGGCTGTGCATCCGCCATGGCGATCAGGTCGATTTCGCCTGGCTGCGCAACCTGTCGCCGAGCGGCGCGGGGATCGAAACCCGCGCGCCGCTGCAGGTCGGCGAAGCGGTCGAGGTGACGCTGGACGGCCTGCGGCCGCTCAATGGCGAAATCCGCTGGGCCGAACAGGGGATGGCCGGCATCGCCTTTGTCGACGAACTGGGCTGGCAGCTGCTGATGCCCTGGCTGCGCAAGATTTCGCAGGGCCGCGCCGCCGCCGCCCCGACCGACGATATGCCATCGGCGCTGCGCGCGGTGAAAAACGCGCTGCGGCTCAACATGGCGACGCAGGTGCGATCGGGCGCAAGCTGGTGGAACGCGCAGCTCAACAGCCTCAGCAACGCGCTGGTCGAGTTCGAAAGCGCGACGCAATTCGCGCCGCTGTCCTCGCTATGGCTGTCGCTGCCCGAAATCGGCGGCTGGCCGATCCGCGTCGTCGAATGTCATGGCGCGCGCCATGTCGCCGAGTTTCGCGTGCCGCTGCGCCCGCATGAAATGGCGCGATTGAGCGAGGGCGTGCGCGGCAAGGGCTGATCGTTCCGACCGGCGGCATCGCGCGCAAACACCTCGCTTCGCCGCCGCGCGCGGGCTAACGCTGGCGCCATGGCCGACCTGTTGCCCGTTGCCGATGCCCAGCGCCGCCTGCTCGCACTTGGTGAGCGCGTGCCGAGCGAGGTGCTGCCGCTGACCCGGGCCGCGCATCGCTGGGCGGCACAGGCGGTGGTCGCACGGCGCACCCAGCCCGATCGGCCGCTATCGGCGATGGACGGCTATGCGATCCGCTTCGCCGATATGCCCGGGCCCTGGCAGGTGATCGGGGAAAGCGCCGCCGGGCGCCCGCTGACCATGCCGGTCGCGGCGCATCAGGCCGCGCGCATCTTCACCGGCGCCGCCCTGCCCCCCGGCACCGACACCGTGCTGGTCCAGGAAGAGGCGGTGCGCGAGGGCGACCTTGTGCTGCTGAACGGCACGGGACCGGCGCGTCGCGGTGGCAATGTCCGCGCCGAGGGTCTCGATTTCAGCACGGGCGACACGCTGATCGAAGCGGGCGAGCGGCTGACCCCGGCGCGGGTCGCGCTGGCGGCGATCGCGGGGCATGCCAGCCTGGCGGTCCACCGCCGCATCCGCGTCGCCATCGCCGCGACGGGCGACGAGCTGCGTCCCGCCGGTGCGCCGATCGGCCCCGGCGAACTGCCCGAAAGCAATGGCGCGATGCTGGGCGCGCTGCTCGCCGACCTGCCCGTCGACATCGTCGATCTCGGCATCCTGCCCGACGATCGCGCCGCGCTGGAAGGCGCGTTCACCGCGGTAGACACCGATATTCTCGTCACCAGCGGCGGCGCGTCGGTCGGCGATCACGATCTGGTGCGTCCGGCGCTCGAAGCCGTCGGCGCGACGATCGATTTCTGGCGGGTGGCGCTGCGCCCGGGCAAGCCGATGATGGCGGGGCGGCTGCGCGACGCCATCGTGCTCGGCCTGCCGGGAAATCCGGTTTCGGCCTTTGTCACCGCCACCTTGTTCCTGCGCCCGCTGATCGCGCGGATGAGCGGCGCTGCCGATCCGCTGCCGCCGCTCGCCAGCGCGCTGCTCGACGCGCCGTTGCCCGCCAACGGCGCACGCGCCGATTATATGCGCGCATTCGTGCATGCGGGGCGCGTCACGCCCGCCAGCGGTCAGGACAGTTCGATGCTGCGCACGCTCGCCGGTTCGAACTGCCTGATCGTGCGCGCCCCCCATGCCGATGCGGCCCAAATCGGCGACCGGGTCGACATCCTCGCCATCGCTTGACACAGGACGGGAACAAGGCGTAAACGTTCCGCGTCTGTTCTGGTGGAGGACGTCCAATGCTTACGAAGAAGCAGCACGAACTGATCTGCTTCATTGCCGATCGGCTGAACGATACCGGTGTGTCCCCCTCGTTCGAGGAGATGAAGGAGGCGCTGGATCTCAAGTCGAAATCGGGCGTCCATCGCCTGATCTCTGCGTTGGAAGAGCGCGGTTTCCTGCGCCGCCTGCCCAATCGCGCGCGCGCGCTTGAGGTGGTGAAGATGCCTGAACGGGGCGAACCGAAAAAGGTCGCGGCGGTAAAGGACAATGTCGTGCCGATGACGCGGCGTGCGCCGGAACCCGCGAACGATGTGGTCGAAATTCCGCTGCATGGCCGCATCGCCGCGGGCGTGCCGATCGAGGCGCTGGAGGGTTCGACGATGTTGCCGGTGCCTGCCGCGCTGCTCGGATCGGGCGAACATTATGCGCTGGAGGTCGCGGGCGATTCGATGGTCGATGCCGGGATTTTCGACGGCGACTATGCCCTGATCCGCCGCCAGGAAACTGCCCGCGACGGCGAGATCGTCGTCGCACTGATCGAGGATGCGGAGGCGACGCTCAAATATTTCCGCAATGAAGGGGCGATGGTGCGGCTCGATCCGGCCAACCGTGCCTATGACCCCCAGCGTTACCGCCCCGATCAGGTGCGGGTGCAGGGTCGCCTCGCCGGATTGCTGCGGCGTTACTGACCGGGCACCGCGCAGCGCCGCCGATCTACGGACGTCCGGCGCCGCGCGCCGCTCCGGACGTCCGTAGATCGGCGGCGGCGCGGCATCGCGCGATCCACAGCGTCAATTCCCGAAGCGGATCACCGCATCCCGCCCCTCGCCGATGATCCGCGCCCGCACATCGTAAAGCGCGGCCAGTCTCGGCTCGGTCATCACGGCGGCCACGGGACCGGTCGCATGCAGCCGCCCCGCCCTGATCGCCACGACATCGTCGGCAACGCGCAGCGCGAGGTCGAGGTCGTGGATCGCCATCACCACGGCGCATCCGGCATCGGCCCGCGCACGCAGCCGGGTGGCGGCGTCGATCGCGTGGCGCGGGTCGAGATCGGCGGTCGGCTCGTCGACGATCAGCAATTCAGGATCGCCGACAAAGGCGCGGGCGAGCATCACCCGCGCCAGTTCGCCACCCGACAGCGTCGTCGCCGATCGCGCGCGCAGGTCGAGCAGGTCGCATTCGGCCAGCGCCCGGTCGATCGCGGGCAACAGCGCGGCAGGCAGGCCGCCAAAGGCGGGCAGTTGCGGCAACAGGCCAAGCGCCACGACCCGCTCGACGCTGATCGGCCAGTCGACGGCGACGCGCTGGGGCAGATAGGCGCGGCGGCGCGCCAGATCGGCCCGCCGCATGCCGATCAGCGGCATCTCGCCCAGCCGGACGCCGCCGGACGTCGGCGCCAGCAATCCGGCAGCGACTTCGAGCAGGCTGCTCTTGCCCGCGCCATTGGGACCGATCACCGCAGTCAGCCGCCCCGGGGCAAATACCGCCGAGACATTGTCGAGCACCAGCCGCCCGCCCCGCCGCAGCGACACCCCGTCCAGGCACAGCGCGGTCATGGCGTGCGCCCGCGCATGTGCAGCACCAGCCACAGGAAGAACGGCGCCCCGACCAGCGCGGTGAACACGCCAAGATAGATCGGGCTGTCGAGCCGGATCAGCCGCGTGGCGATGTCCGCCGCGGTCAGCAGCGCCGCGCCCGCCAGCGCCGCCGGGACCAGTGCGGCGCCGGGGCGATGGCCGACCAGCGGCCGCACCAGATGCGGCGCGACCAGGCCGATAAAGCCGATCGCGCCGACCACCGCGGTCGCCGCGCCGACGCCCAGTCCTGTTCCGGCCAACGCCATCAGCCGCGTGCGCGCGACATCGACGCCCAGGCTGTCCGCCTGCGCCTCGCCCAGCGCCAGCGCATCGAGCGCGCGCGCGGTGGCCAGCAGCAACAGGCCGCCGACCGCGATCAGCGGCGCGGCCAGCGTGATTTCCGCCCAGCCGCGATTGGCGAGCGACCCCATCAACCAGGTCATGATCTCATAGGCGGCATAGGGATTGGGCGCGAGGTTGAGCGCCAGGCTGATCCCCGCCCCGGCCAGGCTCGACATCGCCGCCCCGGCCAGGATCAGCGCCAGCGTGCCGCCCCCGCGCGCGAGCAACAGCGCGGCCAGCCCCGCCGCCATCGCCCCGACCAGCCCCGCCAGCGGCGCGGCGAGCGGCGTTGCAGCGGCCAGCCCGTAATAGATGGCGATGACCGCGCCGAGCGATGCCCCACCCGAAATGCCGAGCAGGCCGGGTTCGGCGAGCGGATTGCGCAACAATCCCTGCAACACCGCGCCCGACAGGCCGAGAATCGCGCCGGTCAACAGGCCGAGCAACATGCGCGGCAGGCGGATTTCGGCGATGACCAGGCCGGTCAGCCGTGCCGTCGCGCTGGCCTCGCCGCCCAGCCATCCCGCATAATCGAGCCCGAGCGTGCCGATGCCAAGCGACATCAGCCCAAGCGCGAGCGTCACCAGCGCCAGCAGCGCGATCAACCCGCCGCCCCTCATCGTGCCGTCCCCCGCCGTTTCGCGGCTTCCAGCCGGTCGCGCAGCTCGCTCGCCGCCCGAGCGATCAACGGCGTGCCGCAGATATAGGTGCGCGGGCTGATGCCGATCCGCCGCCCCGCCCACCGGTCGCGCACCAGCGGATGCCGCGCCACGCGATCGCGCAGGCTGTGGCCGACCACGCCGCCGACCGGCGACACCAGCATATCAGGGTCGAGCGCCAGCAGCGCCTCGACATCGGTGCCCGCCACGCCCTCGTGCGCGGCGTTGCGCACGCCCGCCGCCGCCAGCACCGCGTCATACAGCGCGCCCTCGCCGCGCGACAGGCCGTCCCCGCTCCACGCCGCGACGCGCAGGTCGAGCGGCGGTCGGCGCGACAGCGCGGCGAGTTGCCGGTCCATCGCCGCGATCAGCGCCTCGCCCCGTGCCGCGGTGCCAAGCCGCGCGGCGAGCGCGCGCACGCTCGCGCGAATGTCGTCCAGCCCCTGTGGCTGGTCCAGCTCGATCATCGCAAAGCCGAACCGGCGCAGTGCGGCGCGCGTCGCGGCCGATCCGAACCGGTCGGCGACGACCAGATCGGGCTGTTGCCGCACAACATCCTCGATCTCGCCGCGATTGACCGACACGCGCCGCGCCTGCGCCGCCATCAGCGACAGGCGCGGATCGCGCGACAGCCATGTCACCGATGCGATCCGTTCGGGCGGCAACAACATCAGCAGCAGCTGATCGGTGCATTGGTTGATCGACATCACCCGCATCGGCCGCGCGGCGGGCGCGGGCGGCGAAACGGCGCTGCCCGCCGCAACCGGCAGCGCCATCGTCGCGATCGCCAGCAGGATGCCGACCTGGCGGATCACAGCGTCACGCGCACGCCGCCAAAGCCGCCAATGCCCGGCGTCGCAAAGCCGAACACCTCTTCATAATCGGCATCGAACAGATTTTCGACGCGCCCGAACAATTCGACATTGGTCATCACCCGATATTGCACGTTCAGGTTCACCAGCGTGAACGGCTTCATCGATACCCGCACCGGCACATAGCTGGGATCGGTAAAGGCGACATCGGTGAAACGGCCGTTATGGCGCACGGTCAAGGTGGTCGAAAACCGCTCGTCACGGCTGAAAAAGGTTGCGTTCAGGCTGGCGATGTCGCCCGGGCGACGCACCTCTTCGACCCCGTTCTCGCGCGCTTTCAGATGGGTATAGGCCGCATCCAGGCGCAGCTGCGGGATCGGACGCGCGCTCGCGAACAGTTCGACGCCATGCTGTTTCGACAAGGTCGCGCGATTGGACGGCGTCGCAACAAAGGTCGGTGCGGGATAGCTGGTGTAGATCTCGTCGCGCAGCGTCGAGTCGAAATAGGTCGCGCCGACCGTGACCCGATCGCCCGCGAAACGCTGTTCGATTCCGGCCTCCCACCCTTGCGATTTTTCCGGGCGCAGGTTCGGGTTGCCGATATAGACGCCGTCGGAATAGCCATAGAGTTCGTAATAGCCCGGATTCTTGACCCCGGTGCCCCAGGCGGCGCGCAGCCGCGTGCCGCTCGCCAGCCGATAGCTGCCCTGCACGCGCCAGGTGGTGACATCGTCGAACCGGTCATTGTCGTCATGCCGCACCGACGCGCCCGCCGCGAACGCCCCCGCGGTCAGTTCATATTGCGCGACCAGCCCCAGATTTTCGGTGCGGCGTTCGCCGGTAAAGGCATCGAACGGCGATCCCGTGCCCGGCGTCGTGTTGCGAAACGTCTCCCGCTCCAGGTCGATCGCCCCGGTCAGCTTGTGGGCGAACCCATCATCGCCCAGCGTCAGGCTGGACACCAACGATCCCTTGTAGCGCCGCCCCCGGTCGCCATAGTCGAGCACCGTGTCGGCAACGAAGCCCTCGCGCTGCGTATCGGCGAACTGACCGGTCAGGCTGCTGGTCCAGCGTCCGTCGAGCGCGGTCAGCTGCGCGCTGATCAGGCCATAAAGCGCCGTGTTGCGATAATGCACGCCCGGGCTGTCGATCGGCAGGCCGAACGATGCGCTGGCGGGGTTGCCATCGATGTTGTTGCTGTCGGCATCGGTATGGCTGTAGCGCAGCACGCCGGTCAGCGCGAACGCATCGGTCGGCGACCAGTCGAACTTGGCCGACAGGCCCGCGCTCTGCGATCCGACATCGCGCGTGCCGCCGCGTGCCGTCGGCGTGCCGTCGGTCAGGTAGAGCGAACCCGACAGCGCATAATCGACGCCGCCCGCAACGCCCGCCGCCCGCGCCGCCGCGCTGACCGTGCCGAACGATCCCCCTTCCGCGCGCGCGCTGAACCCCGGCGCCTGCGCGCCCGACAGGGTGATGTAGTGGATCACGCCGCCGATCGCGTCCGATCCGTAGAGCGCGGATTGCTGGCCGCGCAGCACCTCGATCCGCGCCGCCGGATCGGCGATCAGCGTGCCGAAATCATATTCGCCAAGATAGGGGTCGGCGACCTCGATCCCGTCGATCAGGACAAGGACGTGATTGCCCTCGGACCCGCGCACGCGGATCTGGGTCGGCCCGCTGATCGCGCCGGTGCGGCTGACCGCCACCCCGGGCACGTCGCGCAGCACGTCGGACACGATGCGCGTCTGGCGCTGGTCGAGCGCCTGGGCGTCGATCACCGTGACCGATGCGCCAAGCTGGTCGGCGGGAACCCCCGCGCCCGATCGCGACGCGGTGACGACGATGGTTTCATCGGCATCGCCCTCCGCTGCGTCCTGCGCAAAGGCCGGTGCGGCGCTCGCGATCGCGAGCAGGGAAACAAGGCTGGTCTTCAACATGGGATTGCCCCCGAAACGCCGTGCAACGAAGGCGGGGCCTGCCGATGCGCGCACGCGATCGACCGGCGGCGGGCGCGGACGGGCGTGTCGCGCCCGCTACCCTCCACCGTGGCGGCCCCGGCCGCCAGGTCGTCGCTCGACGGAATCCTCCGTGCCCCGGCCATATCCCTGGACCCAGGCATTGAGCGACCCACGCCGGCAGGTCTCCTGGCTCGCGGGTCGTCGCTCGCTGCGCGCCTTCCCAGGTTGCCCCAGTGGCTGCGCGGTGTTGCCGCCGCGCTGCGCATCTCGCTCGCCGCTCACAGTTGCAGGGACAGCCGCGGATTTGACCCGTCGCCAGGACAGGCCGCACCGCGTTCCCATTTTAAGCCCTCACGGGCACCGGCGCGATCATCGAGGCGCGGGTCGCCCCGTGCCTCATCCACGCCAATAGGCTGCAAAAACGCCGCCGACAAGATATAAAGATTTCTTTATATGATGTGCGCAAAGCCGACGAATCCGCCCGCGCGCCATGCAGGACGGGGCAGTGGATCTGATGCGGCGGCAAAATTGTGGGGCTGGTGGAGCTGAGGGGAATCGAACCCCTGACCTCTGCAGTGCGATTGCAGCGCTCTCCCATCTGAGCTACAGCCCCGCTCCACGCTCCGGCAGTGCCGGAAGGCGGTCGCTCTAGCTTCACAATCGCACCGATGCAACGGCCAAGTCGCGCTTTGTCCGGCTCGGCGAACGAACGCGGCGTCCTGTCGCAAATCACGGCGGCGGGGCGGGAACATTCGCGCGCCTCATCCTTTGGCTTTCATATGAGGACGCGCGGATGTCGCGTGTCGTATCCAATTGAAACCAGGAGGATTCCCGATGGCTTATGACCGCTATCCCCGCCCCGACCGCGACCATCGCTGGCTCGACCAGCCGCGCGGCGAATATGGCTACAGCGACGATTTCGGCCGATCCAGCGCACGCGATTATGCGGCGGCGGGCGAAATGGATCGGGGACGCGACCGCGACCGGTATCGCGGCTATGACGGTTCGCGCCCGGGCATGTACGGCGACGACCAGGGCGGCCGCGAATTCGGGCGGTCGTCACGCGCGGCGCCCTATCGCGGCGCCTATTGGAGCGATGGGCACCGCATGCTCGACGATCGCAATGATCGCGACGGGCAAGGTGACGATTATCGCCACCGCGAGCGCGGGAACGACTATCGCTATCGCGACCGCGACTTTTTCAGCCGTGCCGGCGATGAAGTCCGTTCGTGGTTCGGCGACGATGAGGCCGAACGGCGCCGCGCGCTCGATGCGCGCTATGACAATCGCGCGAATGACGATCACTATCGCGGCTGGCGCAACCGCCAGATCGCCGATCTCGACCGCGATTACGACGAATATCGCCGCGAACATGCGACGCGCTTCGAAAACGAATTCGCCAGCTGGCGCAGCGATCGCAACAGCCAGCGCGGATCGCTGGCCCGCATCGACGAACATATGGAAGTGGTCGGGTCCGACGGCGAACATGTCGGCACGGTCGACAAGGTGCGCGGCGACCGGATCATCCTGACCAAGAGCGATACCGATGCGGGTGGCCATCACCATTCCATCCCGTCGCGCTGGATCGATTCGGTCGATGACAAGGTGACGATCCGCAAGACGGCGCAGGAAGCGCAATCGGCATGGCGGGACGAGGAGCGAAGCGGTGCGCTGTTCGGCGAACAGGGCGAGCGGAGCGGCCCGCACTATCTCAACCGCAGCTTTTCGGGCACCTATTGACCGGCTCCCAAGGCAGTTGTTGAACAACCATCAAGAGGTCCGGACGGCAACGTCCGGGCCTTTTTCGTGGCCGAAGGGCGCGCATCGCGGCGTGACAAGCTCCGCTTCCGCCGCCCCAAGCAACCATCGGTTGCCGCATCGCGGGTGGCGGACCATCTGTCGCCCATGGCTTCCCTTCTCGATCCCTCATCGCGCGGTCGCGTGATCCTGGTCGGCGCGGGTCCGGGCGATCCCGGCCTGCTCACCGTGCGCGCGGTCGAGGCGCTGGCAATGGCCGATGTGCTCGTCCATGACGGGCTGGTCGATCCGCGCGTGCTCGATCTCGCCCCCAACGCACACCGGATCAGCGTCGCCAAGAAGCGCTCGAAGCACAGCGTGCCACAGGACGGCATCAACGCGCTGATCGTCGCCCATGTAAAAACCGGCGCGATCGTCGTGCGGCTGAAGGGCGGCGACCCGTTCGTGTTCGGGCGCGGCGGCGAAGAGGTGGAGGCGGTGCGCGCCGCCGGCCTGCCCGTCGAGGTGATCCCGGGCGTCAGCGCCGCGCTGGGCGGTGCCGCCGAAGCGATGCTGCCGCTGACCCATCGCGACTGGTCGAGCGCGGTCAGCTTCGTCGCGGGCCAGTGCAAGGGGCTGAAGGATCAGGACTGGTCGGGCCTTGCGGGCACGGGCCGCACGCTGGTCATCTATATGGGCGTCGCGACCTGCCCCGACATCGCCGAAAAGCTGATGGCCGACGGCGTCGCGCCGGACATGCCGGTCGCGGTGCTCGAACGCGCGACGCTGCCGGGCAGCCGCGCGCTGCGCACATTGCTCGCCGATCTCGGCCCGATGGTCGAGCGGGAACAGGTGCAAAGCCCCGCGATCATCGTGGTGGGCGAAGTCGTCCAGCTGTCCGACGCGCAGGACCGGCTGGCCAATTGGGCAAAGGCAGCAGAGGCATTGGCATGAAAATCCTGACCGGCAACGATCTGGCCAGCGGCGACGTCACCTGGTGGACCGGCAATGGCTGGTCGCGCCATGTCGAGGACGCGGCCGATGTCGGCGAAACCGGCGAAGCGATCGCCGCCGCCGAAGAGGCCGCCCGACGGGTCAACGCCCCCTATGTCATCGACGCGACGGCTGGCCCGCAGGGGCCGCGCCCCGCCCATATCAAGGACCGCGTCCGCGCGCTCGGCCCCACCGTGCGCCTGGACCTGTCGCTCAAACCCGCCGACCCCGATGCCGGCAGCCGGGTGATCTGAAATGTATAAATACGACCAATATGACCATTCGATCGTCGCCGCGCGCGTCGACGAATTTCGCGATCAGGTGCAGCGCCGTCTGGCGGGTGAGATCAGCGAGGATCAGTTCAAGCCGCTCCGGCTGATGAACGGCCTCTATCTCCAGCTCCACGCCTATATGCTGCGCGTCGCCGTGCCCTATGGCACGATGGACAGCCGCCAGATGCGGATGCTCGCCCATATCGCGCGCAAATACGACCGCGATTACGGCCATTTCACCACCCGCCAGAACATCCAGTATAACTGGATCAAGCTGGAGGACGCGCCCGACATCCTCGCCGATCTGGCGAGCGTCGAGATGCACGCGATCCAGACCAGCGGCAATTGCATCCGCAATATCAGCAGCGACCAGTTCGCGGGCGCCGCGGCGGACGAGCTGACCGATCCGCGCCCTTGGGCCGAATTGCTGCGCCAATGGAGCAGTTTCCACCCCGAATTCAGCTATCTGCCCCGCAAGTTCAAGATCGCGGTGATCGCGGCGGATACCGATCGCGCGGCGATGCGCCTGCACGATATCGGCATCCAGATCGTCGAACGGGACGGCGTGCACGGCGCCGCCGTCCATGTCGGCGGCGGCATGGGCCGCACGCCGATGATCGCGCCGCTGATCAAGGATTTCGTGCCGCTCGACGACCTGCTCAGCTATGTCGAGGCGTGCCTGCGCGTCTACAACCGCTATGGCCGCCGCGATAATATGTACAAGGCGCGGATCAAGATCCTGGTCCATGAAATCGGCGCGGACGAATATGCGCGGCAGGTTGCCGAGGAATTCGTCGCCGTCAAACAGCTCGGCATCGATCCGCCCCAGGCGGAGTTCGACCGCATCGCCGCGCATTTCGCGCCGCCCGCCTTCGCCACCGGCCTGCCCGAAGAAATCGACCGCAGCGACCCCGATTTCGCCGTCTGGGTCGACCAGAATGTCGTCGCGCACAAGGCGCCGGGCCATGCCATCGTCAATATCAGCCTGAAGCCGGTCGGCGGCATTCCGGGCGACGCCTCATCGGCGCAGATCGACGTGATGGCGGACCTTGCCGAACGCTACAGCTTCGACGAGCTGCGCGTGACGCACGCCCAGAACATCGTCCTGCCGCATGTGCGCAAGGCGGACCTCTACGCGGTGTGGCAGGCGCTTGCCGAAGCGGGTCTGGCCGACGCCAATCTCGACCTGATCAGCGACATCATCGCCTGCCCCGGCCTCGATTATTGCAGCCTCGCCAACGCCCGCTCGATTCCCGTGGCGCAAAAGATCGCGACGCGCTTCGCCGATCTTGGCCGCCAGCGCGAGCTTGGCGAATTGAAGCTGAAGATCAGCGGCTGCATCAACGCCTGCGGCCATCACCATGCCGGCCATATCGGCATATTGGGCGTCGACAAGAAAGGCGTCGAAAACTACCAGCTGCTGCTCGGCGGATCGGGGGCGGAGGATGTCAGCCTCGCCAAGATCACCGGCCCCGGTTTCGACGAGGACGGCATCGTCGATGCGGTCGAAAAGGCGACCGACGTCTATCTCGCGCAACGCAGCGCGGGCGAACGGTTCGTCGATACCTATCGCCGCATCGGCATGGACCCGTTCAAGGAGGCGATCTATGGCTGATCCGCAACTGCGCTATCGCGACGATGCCGCACATGACGAACCCGCCGTCACGCTCGATGCGTTTCTGGGCCAGAGCAACGCCACCGCCGTCCGGCTGGAACCGGGCGACGATGCCCGCGCGCTGATCCCGCACCTCGATCGGCTGGCGCTGGTCGAAATGGGCTTTCCCAAATTCCGCGACGGGCGCGGCTATTCGGCGGGCCGGATCCTGCGTGAGGCCGGTTATAC